>JACMLD010000087.1 GCA_014379785.1 Chitinophagaceae bacterium | reverse complement strand
TGGAAAAAGCGCCAACAATGTCATCGGATATCTCAGCGATGCCAGTGGACTGACCAACTGGCAGCACCGCATGCAGAACAGCTGGCTTGGTTTTTTCTTTACGCTCGGCGGCATCATGATCTGGCTGCTGCTCATGTTCTTTTATTTTTCCCTGTTTAAATATCTCTGGCTCATCATTGGTTCCCCTGTTTTTGCTTACCTGAGCGAGAAAACCGAAGCCCTGCTGTCCGGCAAAGACTTTCCATTCAGCTGGAAACAACTGCTCAAAGACATGGCCAGGGGCATCAAACTCGCACTTCGAAATGCCCTCTGGCAATCCGTTTATGCCGTTTCAATATTGCTCCTCTCCTTTATACCTGTGGTGGGCTGGGTAACTCCCGTCATCTCCATGTTTGTAGAGTGCTACTATTATGGTTTTTCAATGCTCGACTACAGTTGTGAAAGAAGAAAACTTTCGCCTTCACAAAGCATTACCTTCATCGCAAACCACAAAGGCCTGGCTATAGGCAACGGACTTGTATTTTATATGATGCACGTGATCCCGATCGTAGGATGGATTTTCGCGCCGGCATATGCGGTTGTGGCAGCAACAATCAGTTTATATCAACAAGAACCCGAACTCTGATGGCATCCACCACACCAGGCAAAGTCTACCTCATCCCTTCGTTTATCGATGAAGAAGCTACTCACACCGTTCCCGCTTACGTGCTCGATGCTGTAAAAGAATGCAAAGTTTTTTTTGTAGAAAATGAAAGAAGTGCCAGGCGATACCTGAAAAAGATCTGGAAAGAAATGGTAATCGACGATTACAAATGGCATGGCATAAACAAAGCGGAAGCAGCGGTAAAAAATAACTTCAGACAGGCAATAGAAAATGGCCATACCGTTGGAATCATCAGCGAAGCCGGTTGTCCGGGTGTAGCCGACCCCGGGCAATTATTAGTAGAAACCGCGCAGAAACTTGGCGCGGTGGTTAAGCCGCTGGTGGGACCAAGCTCAATCCTCCTGGCATTGATGGCAAGTGGCATGAATGGTCAGCAGTTCAGATTCTGGGGATATCTGCCGATCGACAACGGAGAGCGGATCAAAACCCTCCGCGATCTGGAAAACGACTCCGCCCGCTCCAACTGCACACAGATATTCATCGAAACGCCGTACCGTAACAATCAGTTGCTGGAAACAATCTGCAAAGCCTGTCAGCCCGAAACGCGCTTATGCGTGGCCGTGGATCTCACCGGCGAAAAAGAATCCGTGCGAACACGCACCGTAAGAGAATGGAAAAAGGACCTGCCGGATATTCACAAAAGACCGGCGATATTTCTGATCCTTAAAACGGTCGAGCCGCCCCGTTAGGATCTTTGATCGATATCACACTATCCACAATAAATTTATTCATACCTCTCCACGGTACCGCACCGAGATATTCTTTATAATGAAGTTCGAGAACCGCGCCACTGTTTGACATTAAGGCTGCAGCTACCTTGTCGTCTACAACGGAAAATTCAAATTCATTTGATTGCACTCCCCCAACCGGGCCCTGAGATTTATATCCCGGCAAAATCAATCTCCCTTCAAAGGTCTTAAACATATAACCCTTTCTTACAAAAAAATTAAGTTGTCCCGCTTTGGTGCCTTCACCGAAAACAAAATAAAAGCGCCAATAAAAAAATATGCCTCCGCCGATTATGAGTATCAAAAGAAATATGGTGAAAAACTTTTTCATGCTGGGTTATTTAAGGTTTGTCAATACCGTATTTATCAATCAGGTATATCAGGGCTGTCATATTGATGGCACCAAGTTCAAGCTCCCTTCTGTTGACATTTTCAAACACATCATTTCTTGCATGATGCAGGTCAAAATATCTTTGTCCGTCCGGTGAAAGTCCCGCCAGTGGCGTTTTAAAAGCCGTTCTCAACGGTCCTATGTCTGCTCCGCCACCGCCGGCAGTGAACTGTGACACACCATAAGCCTGGAACAGTGGCAACCAGGTTCTCAGTTTCTCGAGCTGAGACGCTTCCATGGTGCAACCAAAACCGCGGGGAGTAAAGCCACCCGCATCACTTTCCAGGGCGAAATAATATTTTTCATTTCTTGTCTTGCCTTCGTCTGCATATTTCTGACCACCACGCAATCCATTTTCTTCGTTTGCAAAAAGTACAATCCGTATGGTACGTTTTGGTTTATACCCGAGTTTCTTTAAAGATCGAAGCACTTCAATGGAATGTACGCAACCCGCACCATCATCATGCGCGCCTTCCGCCGGATCCCAGCTGTCGAGATGTCCGCCAATGGTGATTATTTCATTGGGGAACTCGGTACCTGTTATTTCGCCGATCACATTGTGACCCTTTGCATCCGGATTGAATTTCGCATTGGATTTGTATGAGAGTTCAACCTTCGCGCCTTTCTTTAATAATTCGCTGAGCTTATCGGCATCCCTTAAGCCCATGGCTGCCGCAGGAATTTTTGCAACCGTGGTATCGTAGGTGGTAGTACCTGTATGAGGATGATTGTCAGCAGCGGAACCCGACATAGATCTGATCACAACCGCTACAGCGCCATATTTGGCGGCTCTGCTCGGACCGCTCCTGCGATAGGCACCAGATTCTCCATACGCTTTGAAAGGGTGAACATAGGTAGGGTTGAAAGGATAGTTGAAAAAAACAATCTTGCCTTTCAGTTCATTCTTTCTGCTTTCGAGCTCATCAAAATTATTTATCAGTATAACCGGTGCCTTTATTACAATGCCGCCGGTACCGATTGAATTGCCAAGAGCCAGCACATCCAGTTTTTCAACCAGCTTTTTGCCGGACGCATCTGTATACGAATAGGAAGCTTCTTCATTGCCACCTCTTGTCCAGAATGGCACCATGCATTCCTGCAGCCAGACTTTATCAGCACCTGCATCTTTCAAAGCAGCTTCGCCCCAGGCTTCTGCCTTGTACATTCCCGGTGAACCTGCGAGACGGGCGCCTACTGTTTTGCAAAGTACCCGCAGATTTTCGTAAGCCTTGCCGCTGGAAAGAATTTCATCCGAAATCTTTGCAATAAAAATAGAGTCATCCGACTGTGCATTAAGCGATAAGAATGAAATAAAACTGAAAAAAACAAGACCCAGCCTGCGCATATTTGAAGTTTTGTTAAAGATAAGGCAAACAAATCGCCCTGCCTGCCGGTTAGTATGAGTGGTTTGAGCTAACCGGGTTATTTCGTATAACTTAGCGTCCGTCATTTCGACTCCCATCGCGAAGCGATGAGGGCGGAGAAATCCCCAGCCGATAATCACCTTTACGGCATGGGATGCCTCGGCAACGCTCGCCATGATATAATCATATTCAAACAGGAACTTAATGCGTATTGGTATAGTTTGTTATCCAACCTTTGGCGGAAGCGGCGTACTTGCCACAGAACTCGGAAAAGCTTTGGCAGACAAAGGTCACCAGGTTCATTTCATTACCTATCAGCAGCCGGTAAGACTCAATGAGTTTAACGCGAATATATTTTATCATGAGGTGAGGGTTCCGACGTATCCGCTGTTCGACTATCCCCCATATGAAACTGCGCTTGCCAGTACAATGGTGGATGTTATCAGCAACAACAATCTCGATCTGCTGCATGTGCACTATGCGATTCCGCACGCGTCGGCAGCTTATATGGCAAAAAAGATTCTCGAGAAACAAGGGAAAACAATTCCTGTCATCACTACGCTGCATGGTACCGATATCACATTGGTGGGCAAGGATAAAACCTATGCACCGGTGGTTACTTTTTCCATCAATGAAAGCGATGCCATCACCGCTGTGTCATATAACCTGCGCGATGAGACCTACAATTCTTTCAAAATCGAAAAAGAGATAGAAGTCATTCACAACTTTGTGGATGTAAAACGATTCAATAAAAAAGCGCTTGACGCCTTTCGCAGGGTCATCGCCCCGGAAGGGGAAAGAATTCTTCTGCATGCCTCCAACTTCAGAAAAGTAAAAAGAGTGCAGGATGTGGTAAAGATTTTTGCAAAAGTGAACCAGTCCATACCAAGCAAATTGCTTTTTGTTGGAGATGGACCAGAACGCGGCGGTGCTGAAAGTCTTTCACGTGAACTCGGCTTATTCAATGAAATCCGGTTTGTAGGAAAGCAGGAGCAGATGGAAGATATTCTGGCAGTCGCCGATCTTTTCTTGCTGACATCAGATTATGAAAGCTTTGGACTTGCAGCGCTGGAAGCCATGGCAGCAGGGGTTCCCGTAGTCAGTACCAATGCAGGCGGATTGCCGGAAATAAATATACACGGTGTGACCGGATACCTCAGCAATGTAGGTGATGTAGAAGAAATGGGAAATTATGCGTTGAAGATTCTGAGCGATACGGAAGAACTGAATAAATACAAAGCCGCCGCAAAACAACAGGCGCAGATTTTTGATATCAGCCGGATCATTCCGATTTACGAGAAGTTGTACAACAGGTTTTGTCAGTGTATCTGATGAGGATTATCTAAGCCATTTTTCAGGATCAAAATTCTGGCTTTCGTTGGTGATGACAAATTCCATGTCTTCGTTGCCTATCCGGCCCAGCGCCTGACCACGCTTCACTTTTTCTCCTTTTGAAACGCTCGCGGTGATGTTTCCGTAAGAAGTAAAATACCTGCCATGTTTGAGAATCACCGCCTGACCCGCGCCGATTGAAAATACGGCTGTCACCTCGCCATCAAAAACAGCTTTTACTTCGGCACCCGGATTTGAGTTGATCGTGATTCCCTGGTTGTTGTAGGTGATGCTGCCGAGGCCTTCATATTTCTGCGGACCAAAGTGCATGGATACGCTGCCGGTAACAGGCCAGGGCAGGCTGCCGCGATTCTTTTCAAAATTATCTGACAATGCTTTTGCACTCGGGTCGGCATCAAGTACACTTACTGTCCTTCCGCCCGAAGATGATTTCGGAATGGCTGCAGGCGCCGTTCCCGCATTTGATTTCTTTGCGGTAGCCTCGGTGGTGGTTGCGGTCGCAGGCGTGTTTTTCTTTGCCAGTGCCGCAGCTTCCCTCACCGCTTCATCTCTCGCTCGTCTGATGGCCGCGGCGATTGCATTGCGGAGTTTTGCATCGGCCTTTTTCTTGTCGGCCAGTTCCTTATTCAATTCATTCTCGCGGCTCTTGAGGGTGCGGACCACTGCATCCTTTTCCTTCTTCTCAACCTCCAGTTGCTTTTTCTCGGAATTTTCTTCTACCAACGCCATGCTTTTTCTTTCACGGTTGACGTTTAGTCCCGTAATCTTTTGTTGCAGCACCTGCTGAGTCCTGACAACATTGGCGGCCTGCTGCTCCCGGTAATTGCGGTAAGACTTCAGATAAGCAACCCGTTTCAGGGCATCG
>JACMLD010000086.1 GCA_014379785.1 Chitinophagaceae bacterium | reverse complement strand
TTTATACAGCAAATCGGCACTTAAAAGGATTAAGACAGGTAATTTTTCCGACGATATGAAGGAAATAGCCACCTGCGACTGGGTATTAGAAGTGGTGGTAGAAAGACTCGACATCAAACAGCAGGTGTTTACCGAAGTGGAGAAATACCGCAAGCCCGGCACCCTTATCACATCGAATACCTCTGGCATCCCCATTCACCTGATGACTGAAGGTCGCAGCGAAGACTTTGCAAAACATTTTTGCGGAACCCATTTCTTCAACCCGCCAAGATACCTTCGTCTGCTCGAGATCATACCTACTCCAAAGACGGATCCGGCGGTGGTGGACTTTCTCATGCAATATGGCGACCTCATCCTGGGGAAAACGACGGTCTTGTGCAAGGACACGCCGGCGTTTATCGCCAACAGAATCGGCGTTTATGGCATCATGGCCATTTTTGGACTGGTAGAAAAAATGGGACTTACCATAGATGAGGTGGATGCGCTGACCGGTCCTATTATTGGTCGTCCGAAATCTGCCACTTTCCGCACTGCAGATGTAGTAGGTATCGACACACTCGTAAAGGTGGCCAAAGGGGTGGCCGACAATTGTCCTGCCGACGAGCAGCGAAGCGCGTTCAATATTCCCGCATGGCTGGACAAGATGATTACAAATAACTGGCTTGGCGATAAAACCGGTCAGGGTTTCTTTAAAAAGACAAAATCCGGGTCAGGAGAAAAGGAAATTCTCACTTTAAACCTTCAGACCATGGAATATGGTCCAAGGGTGAGACCAAAATTCGGGACGGTCGAAGCAGCCAAACCGATCGATGACCTGAAAACAAGAATCAAGATGCTCTGCCAGGGGACCGATAAGGCGGGTGAATTTTACCGCTCTTTTCATTACGGTCTATTCTCCTATATATCCCACCGTATACCCGAAATAAGCGATGAAATCTATCGCGTCGACGATGCAATGATGGCGGGTTTTGGCTGGGAAATCGGTGCCTTTGAGACCTGGGATCTCCTCGGTGTTGCAAAGACAACAGAAGCCATGAAAAAAGCCGGACATAGCGTTGCCGGCTGGGTAGATGAAATGATTGCATCTGGTGCGGAGAGTTTTTATAAAGTAGAAAATGGCAAACGCCTTTATTATGATGTTGCTTCGAAGTCGTACAAATCGATGCCAGGCGGCGAGGCATTCATTGTAATGAAGAACTTTGCCGATCAGACCGTTTGGAAAAACAGTGCGTGCCGCACCTATCATCTCGGGGATGATGTGCTTGGGCTGGAGTGGTACACAAAAATGGGCAGTATCGGCGGTGAAGTACTCGAAGGAATTCAGAAATCTATCGGGCTCGCAGAAGAAAAATACCGCGGCCTGGTAATAGCCAACGACACCCCCAATTTCAGCGCTGGCGCAAATGTGGGTATGATCTTCATGCTGGCGATTGAACAGGAGTATGATGAACTGGACATGGCGATACGACTTTTCCAAACCACGATGATGCGGGCAAGATACTCTGCTGTGCCGGTAGTAGTGGCCCCCCATGCACTTGCCCTGGGAGGTGCGTGCGAACTGAGCCTGCATGCAGACAAAGTTTGTGCAGCCGCGGAAACATATATCGGGCTGGTTGAACTTGGAGTGGGACTTATCCCTGGTGGAGGTGGCACAAAAGAGTTCACGCTTCGCGCTGCGGATGAAATGCATGAAGACGAGCCCGAGACCATCACTTTGAAAAACAGATTCCTCAATATCGCAACTGCGAAAGTGGCTACCTCTGCACACGAGGCATTCGAACTTGGTATTTTAAGAAAAGGGCTCGACGAAGTAGTCTACAATCAGAGCCGCCGCATTGCCGAAGCAAAAAGATCTGTTCTCGAAATCGCTGAAAGCGGCTATGTGATGCCCGTTCAGCGTACAGATATAAAAGTCCTTGGCCGCTCCGCCCTTGGTGCACTCTATGCAGGCATTCATGGCATGCAGCAGGCCAACTACGCTACTCCGCACGACGGAGTAGTGGCAAAAAAACTTGCCTACGTGATGTGCGGCGGTGATCTCAGCGAGCCGACACTGGTGAGCGAACAATACCTCCTCGACCTGGAAAGGGAGGCATTTCTGAGTCTGACCGGCGAAAAGAAATCACTGGAAAGA
The DNA here is from genome assembly GCA_014379785.1 of Chitinophagaceae bacterium. GTDB lineage: Bacteria > Bacteroidota > Bacteroidia > Chitinophagales > Chitinophagaceae > JACMLD01. The sequence goes on along the minus strand of JACMLD010000086.1, from coordinate 3,896 downwards.
ATCCAAAGTGTATTGAAGGGCGGCAAGCCAGTGCGGAATTAAACATATATCTTAGGGCTTCATTTATTTCAAATAAATTTTTGAAGCTCTATGGTACTTTCCATACACAACATTTCCAAAGCATACGGAAAAATTCAGGCGCTGAATGATGTATCATTTGACGTGCCGCAGGGATCCGTTTTTGGTATCCTTGGACCTAACGGCAGTGGAAAGACCACACTGCTCAGTATCATACTAGATGTACTGGAGGCAAACAAAGGCCATTTCGACTGGTTCGGTCATCCCTCCTCTCCTGATCAAAGGAAAAAAATAGGCAGTTTGCTTGAAACGCCGAATTTCTATCATTATATGTCGGCCATCAACAACCTGAAAATCACCAGCAGCATCAGCGGCCGCGGTGATGCCGCAAGCATCGACACCGTTTTACAAAAAGTAAACCTTTTTGAAAGAAGAAAAAGCCGTTTCAGTTCATACAGTCTGGGGATGAAACAAAGACTCGCCATCGGTGCCGCACTGCTCGGCGACCCGCGGGTACTGGTACTAGATGAACCAACCAATGGACTTGACCCTGTGGGCATTGCGGAAATACGCGACCTGATGATGGAGCTCAACAGGAAAGGACATACCATTATCATGGCCAGTCACCTGCTCGACGAAGTTGAAAAAGTCTGTACCCATGTGGTAATCCTCAAAAAAGGCAATGTGATAACAACCGGCCCCGTAGATGAAGTGCTGATGGATGAAGACATTGTGGAGATTGGAAGCGCTAACTCCGAACAACTATTGCAGATAGCCAGCGAGTATTCTTCAATAGCAACAGTCAAACGCGAAGGCAATTATGTACAGCTTGTCCTTATCAAAGGCTCGGCAAGACTCGAAGACGTAAACCGGTTCTTTTTTGAAAGAGGAGTTGTGCTGAATCACCTGCTTCTTAAAAAGAAAAGGCTTGAAGCGAGATTTTTTGAACTTACCAACAACTAAATACCTGCAAAATTTCCCATATGCTGAATCTTCTAAAAACAGAATGGCTGAAAATAAAAAAATATCCGGCATTCTGGGTAGTGATGAGTATCACTGCGCTTTCCTATCCCGGTATCAATACCATTTTCTATAATATATACAAAGAATTTATTGCTAAGCCCAATGCTGCCGGACAGATGGCGAATGCACTTCTTGGTAACCCGTTTTCGCTGCCGGAAGTATGGAGAACCACGGCCTATGCGTCTTCGATGTTTGTTTTTATTCCTGCGATTGTGGTCATCATGCTCATATCCAACGAGTATACCTTTAAAACCACGCGACAGAATATCATCGATGGCTGGAGCAGAAAACAATTCATGTTTGGCAAACTGCTCGATGTGATCATCATCACCATTGTCGTCACCCTGCTTTATGCTGCCACTGCTTTTATCATCGGTATTTACAATACAACGGATCCGAATGCGAACAAATGGGGATTGTTTTACTATGTTGGATTGTTTGCACTGCAGACTTTTGCTCAGCTGACCTTCGCCTTCCTGATTGGACTGATAGTCAGAAAAGCATTTATTGGCCTGGGTATTTTTATATTCTACTTTTTGATTGCAGAGAATATGTTGGTCGCGTTTCTTGGACAAAGTTCATATGTCAGGGGTACCGCGTTTGAAGGCCAGGGAAAATGGTTGCCTCTTGAATTGTCTGACCGCATCATACCGCCACCCTACTTTGTAAACAATGTCGACCCTAAGAAATACCAGGGATATCTGGACTCTGTAGGTCCGCATGTTATCTATACGATTATACTTATCGTACTTTTATGGTTGCTGAATTTCTGGATTTTCAAAAAAAGAGATCTTTAGTCTAAAATATTTGTTATGAATAAGAATCTGGGCAAGCTTTTGATGCTTTGCATGATGGCGTTATCTGTTACTGTTGCGCAGGGACAGGGACTGGCCACCGTAATAAAAGAACAGGCTGCCGATATGGCGAGGGCATTGCTGAAAAAAGATGTAGAGAAAGCAGTGAAATATATACCACCGAAACTCGTAGAATCTGCCGGGGGAATGCCGAAGCTGATGGCCGCGAGAGATACTGCCAACAAATACATGGCGCAGTTCGGAGCAGAGATCAAAAAAATCACAATCGGAAATCCCGGGAAAATATATACTTACAAAAATGAGTTGCAGTCGCTCGTGCCGCAAACCACGGAGCTGAAGGTCATGAACATGAGCATTACGCTGGAGAGTTCGCTGATAGCGATTTCTCAGGACAAAGGTGCCAACTGGTATTTTGTGGATACGACCATTTTTCGTGGCGAGCAACTCAAAAAATCACTTCCCGATATCAGTCCGGAGATAGTCATCCCAAAGATGAAACCACCGGTGATTGTGAATCAGGCTCAGTGATCCGATGTTTTGACGAGCTGTTCAATCGCGCTTTCGATACTGGGATATAAAAAGGTAAAACCGGTTGCGCTGATTCTGCCTGCGCTGACTGATGTGCTTTTCAAAACTTCTGTGCTCATTTCCCCAAGTGCCATTTTGAGTGCAAAGGAAGGTACGTGCAATGGAATATAAAACTGTCCGCGCATAGACTTTGCCAGTTGCAGGGTCAGTGTTTTGTTGCTGACGGGTCTTGGAGCAACTGCATTGTAAACACCGTTCAGATTGCCGTTTTCAATGGCATCGATATAGATTCTGCAAAGATCCTGTATATGAATCCAGCTTATCATTTGCCTGCCGGACCCAAGGATGGATGCGATGCCAAATTTCAGCGGTTTGATAAATTCTTTCAGCGCCCCTCCCTCCCTGCTGAGCACGATGCCCGTCCGGATCTTCACTAAGCGCTTACCCATGGCCGTGAATGGGTCTGTCGATGCCTCCCAAAGCCGGCAGGTTTCGCCCAGAAAGTCTTCATCCGGCGGATCATTTTCGGTAAACGGATTTGGGTTTGGTATGGCAGGATCCTCTCCGTAGTAACCGATGGCAGAGGAAGACACTACGGCTTTAATTTTGTTGGCAGGGTTGTCGTTTACTGCTTTTACCAGCAGTTTTCCGGATTCGGTGCGACTTTCGAGAATTTCTTTTTTACGCTTTTTGCTCCATCGCTTGTCTGCAACGCCTTCGCCGGCGAGATGGATGATATAGTCGGCTTTTGCGATGGCGACCGGATCGATGAACTGTTTTTCAATATTCCATTGATAAAATTCAACTCTTTCGGTATCAGATTTTTTTGGTGAGCGCGTGAGTATCATCACTCCATAACCCTTTGCCACCAATTCTTTGCTGAGTTCACGGCCGATTAATCCAGTTCCTCCTGTGATAAGTATATTGACCGTTGACATGATTCCTTATTTAAGCATTTCATCCATATTCCGGTTGTTGTCGATCTTTCCTTTCATCTCGAGCATGCGCATGTCTTTTGCATCCTGCAAAAACTCTGACGCAAAAATGAAAGAATTGAGTTTTTCATTTTTACTGAAGATGATCTCTTTGTTATTTCCCTCCCATTCCTTCAGTCCCTGGTACATGTAAATGATATTGTCCCCAACTTCCATTACGCTGTTCATGTCATGCGTATTGACAACGGTTGTGATATTGAACTCTGTCGTGATCTCTTTGATGAGCCGGTCGATGATCAGTGACGTCTGCGGATCGAGGCCCGAGTTGGGTTCATCGCAGAAAAGGTATTTTGGATTGAGAACGATTGCCCGGGCGATGCCTACGCGTTTTTTCATACCACCGCTTATTTCGGAAGGAAATTTTTTGTTGGCATCCTTGAGGCTTACACGGTCCAGTACTTCGTTTACCCTTCTGAGTTTTTCGCCGGTGGTCCAGTTGGTAAACATGTTTAGCGGAAACATGATATTCTTTTCTACATTGAGACTGTCGAAAAGTGCTGAGCCCTGAAACAGCATC
>JACMLD010000085.1 GCA_014379785.1 Chitinophagaceae bacterium | reverse complement strand
TTATTGGAGGAAACATCCGTCTTTAATCGTATTAAGGGTTAATGCCCTCCTGAGGTAAGTGATTTTACTCTTGGACTTTTTGACAGGATTTTCAATAGGCACGGTTTTTTAACAATAGTTAATAGGCAAAATTTGTTCGTCTCAATATTTTTTGTTTAATTTTGTCCTATGATTTCTTAAACACTCGGACATGTCAACTTTAGAATTTAATCAACTACTTGTAAATAATGCAGAATTTCTGAAGCCTTTCGCAGTTACGCTAACCAAGGATTCGGATGCTGCACAGGATCTCTACCAGGAAACCCTTTACAAGGCCCTTGCAAACAGTGATAAATACAATGTAGGCACGAATATCAAGGCGTGGTTGTACACAATCATGCGCAACATATTTATCAATAATTACCGCCGGAAAGCCAAGCAGAATACCATTTTTGATAATTCGCCGAACGATTTTCTGCTGAATCAGAGCCAGGCATCAGCAGCAAACTCGGCAGAAAGCATACTCAAGCTCAAGGATATCCAGCAGGCAATACATGGACTTCCCGAAATATTCAGAAACCCGTTTCTGCTGTATTTCGACGGTTACAAGTATCACGAAATCGCCGGTATGCTCGCGGAGCCGCTGGGTACAATCAAGAGCCGGATACACTTCGCCCGGAAACTACTGAAAGCACAAATCGAGCGCTTCTAATAATTTCTACTTGTCAAAAAAAGTCATTGTCATCGGGAGCGGCTTCGCAGGCCTCTCTTCCGCCTCCTTCATGGCAAAAGCCGGCTGGGACGTAACCATTATTGAAAAGCTGTCGCACCCCGGGGGAAGGGCAAGACAACTAAAAGCCGACGGCTTTACATTCGATATGGGTCCAAGCTGGTACTGGATGCCGGATGTATTCGAACACTATTTCTCGGCCTTTGGTAAAAAAGTTTCCGACTTCTACTCTCTAAAAAGACTAGACCCCTCCTACAAAATCTACTGGCAACACGATACATCAGACATTCCGGCAGATATCAACGCCTTCCGGAAAATGCTTGAGTCATGGGAACCAGGAGCTGCTGCAGCACTCGACAAATTCCTCATTGAAGCCAAATACAAGTACGAAGTTGGTATGCAAAAACTTGTATACAAACCCGGATTATCAATAAAAGAGTTTATTGATGTTTCCGTTGTTAAAGGTCTGGTTAAAATGGACCTGGTGACCTCGATAAAAAAACATATTTCGCGCTATTTTTCCCATGAAAAAATCAGGCAATTACTGGAATTTCCTGTACTGTTTCTCGGCGCAATGCCCGAAAAAACACCAGCACTTTACAGCCTGATGAACTACGCCGATATCGTTGGCGGTACATGGTACCCTCAGCACGGAATGCACAGCATCGTCGACGCCATGCACAAACTCGCAGTCCAACTCGGAGTAAAATTCAGATTTGATGAACCCGTGACAGGAATAAAAATCACCGCAGCAAAAGCCGAATCTGTGGTCACAACAAAATCCACCTATCCCTGCGATGCAGTCATCGGAGCCGCTGACTACCACTTCATTGAAACAAAACTGCTACCAAAACCTTTTCAGAGTTACACAGAAAAATACTGGGACTCGCGGACACTGGCGCCTTCATCTCTATTATATTATATAGGTGTAAATAAAAAAATCCCCGGACTCACTCACCATTCCCTTTTCTTCGATACAGATTTCCAAACGCATGGAAAAGAGATATACGACAACCCGCAATGGCCTGAGAATCCACTGTTTTACGTGAGCGCAACCTCAGTGACCGACCCCTCAACCGCACCCGAAAATTGCGAAAACCTCTTTTTCCTTATTCCGGTAGCCGCGGGACTCAATGGTGACGATGAACAGCTCCGGAAAAAATATTTTAACCTGATCCTCAACAGGTTTGAAAAACGAATCGGCATTTCCATCAAAAATAATATTACCTTCTATAAATCTTTCGCTGGCTCCGATTTCGTAAATGACTACAACTCTTTCAAAGGAAACGCATACGGTCTCGCTAATACCCTTAAACAAACCGCGATTCTGAAACCGTCTTGCAGAAGCAAAAAAGTGAAGAACCTTTTTTACGCCGGACAACTGACCGTACCAGGACCAGGGGTACCCCCCAGTCTGATCAGCGGTGAAGTGGTTTCAGAAGTTGTTATCAAAAACTTCGGTTAACCATTGACGTTAGCTGCGGTTGTTGAAGTTGGTTGCGCGATTTACAATTGATAAATTAAACAACAGACAGATATTTTTTTGTGGTTTGGAAGGTAATTGTAAATTTAATTATGATGCACTTGTTCGAAAAAGTCAGTGAAGAATGCAGCCGCAACACGGCCAAAACTTACAGCACCTCATTCTTCTCATCCATCAAACTTCTGCACAGAAGTCTGCGGCAACCGGTATTCAATATATACGGCTTCGTAAGATTTGCCGACGAGATCGTCGACACATTTCACGATTACAAAAAAGCCGAACTGCTCGCTGATTTCAAAAAGCAAACATGGGAAGCCATTGATACAGGCATAAGTCTCAATCCCATTCTCAACAGCTTTCAGAAATCCGTCCGCCAGTTCAATATCGACAGAGCACTCATTGAAGCATTTTTCCAGAGCATGGAAATGGATCTCGACCGCAAAACATACGACAGCAAAGGATACAATGAATATATCTACGGCTCCGCGGAAGTAGTTGGACTCATGTGCCTCTACGTTTTCTGTGAGGGCGACAAACACCTTTACGA
>JACMLD010000084.1 GCA_014379785.1 Chitinophagaceae bacterium | reverse complement strand
AGTCTCAGGTATTCATCTGCCAGTGCATTTATGTCGGTAGCTTCCTTTTTTGCTCCGCCGTTCCGACTGTGCTGAAGCATACCTTTTACAATCGCATCAGCGCGTTTGCCATGAAAGACAATTTTCTCTTCGTTTTCAATAATGTCTTTTGCGAGCAACTTTACCTCGCTCATGTTGCCCTTGTCTATCTCCTCATTCATTTCTGCCAGCAACTCTTTGTTTACTTCCGAGAAATTGTTGACGAAGTTCAACGGGTTTTGGATTTCGTGTGCGATGCCGGCTGTCAGTTCGCCGAGACTTGCCATTTTCTCAGATTGTATCAGCTGAGATTGGGTATTCTTTAAATCGTTGTATGCAGCTTCTATCTCTTTTTTTGACTGCGCCCTTTGTTTGGAAATCCGATACATGAATCCGATGACAATCAACAGCAGTAGTATACCTGCGCCAAGAGCAAAGAGTCTTTGTTTCGCTTTGTATTCTTTTACTGCCTCTTCTTTTTCGCGTTGCCGTTCCAGTTCTTTGAGTTGCTGCTCGGTTGTCTGAACCTGGATGCTTTTGAGGACATCCTGACCCGCAATGCTGTCTTTATACTGACCTTCCAGTGCCATGTATTTAATCGCACTGTCGTATCTGTGCTCATCTTTATAAAGACTTGCGAGCAGCGTGCTGGAATTGGTTAATAAAGCTATGTATGAAAACTTTGCTGCTGCATTATAAACTTTGTAAGCATAATGGAAGGCCGAATCGCGCCGACCTGATTTCTGAAACGCTTCGGCAAGAGAAACCAGGAAGCCATAGTGGTTATCGAAACGTTTTCCCTTTTCTGCAGCTACTGCTGCAATTCTGAAATAATAGATGGCTGAGTCGTAATGGCCGGTCGCATTGAAGTAGCGCCCGATGCCACCAATCCCCAGTTGAGTCCATAAACTCGAATTAGAAGTGGTCTGTCCCAGCCGGTATAATTTTCTGAAATAATATACAGAAGAGTCCGGCTGATTGTTTTTTGGCATTCCGAAGAAGACTGCCAATGAGTTATATTGAGAGAGTATATGGTAACTGGTATCTGTAAGACCCTTGATTCCATTATTGTCAAGGATGAATTGCCGGCGGTTCAAAGCCGCGCGGGCCATATTCATGTCACCAATCCTGAGATAGACACTGGACACTAACCGAAGGTTTGTAAATATCCTCGTAGTGTCTCCGAGCCTGACAGCATCGGCGTCGTTCTTTAGTAACAGGTTGAGCCCCTGACTTAATTTTCCTTTTTGGTAGTAATGTTGTCCCAAAGATTCTCTGGCTTCAAACAGGCCGAAGCTGTACCCGATTTTTTCTGATACCGACATCGCCTCCTGCAATAGAATTTCTGCAGAATCGCTTTTGGAAATACTGGCGTTGAAATCTTTTGAAAGCTCTATCAGGTAGTTGACGTAGTTGCTATCAGGTTTTGCTTTTCCGGTAGCTATCTTTTGCTGATCTATCCGGATGTCCTGACCGAAGAGGTTTCCACAAAGAACGATATACGAAAATATGAGGTAAAATCTTTGTATCATTGAGCTACGCATTGAGAGGTAGTTTTATGGTAAACGTTGATCCTTCTCCTACTTTGCTTTCCACTTTTATCTCTCCGCCGTGCGCTTTTACGATATCATAGGCCAGACTCAACCCCAGGCCAGTTCCCTGTCCCGTCGGTTTTGTAGTAAAAAAAGGCTGAAATATTTTATCAATGACATTTTGTGGAATGCCAGCACCATTGTCAGCCACCGAGATGCGCAGTTGGCTGCCATCTTTTTTGGTTGCTACAGAAATCGTTGGTTGGTATCCGTTAGCTGACTGATTTTTCTTCTCGTTGACAGTATAGAAAGCATTCGTTATAAAATTGAGGATCACGCGACCAATATCCTGCGGTACCATATTTACCAATCCTGCGTGCTCATCATAGTCTGTGTTGAGTGCTGCATTGAAAGATTTGTCTTTTGCGCGGAGCCCATGGTAAGCGAGGCGCAAATATTCATCCGTCAGCACATTGATATCAGTAAGTTCTTTTTGTCCACCGCCAGCCCTGCTGTGCTGCAGCATTCCCTTTACAATGCCATCAGCACGTTTTCCGTGGTGATTGATTTTCTCCAGGTTGCTGATAATATCTTCTGCTATCTCCCTGGCCTCGTCCTGCTCTCCGTTGTCCAGGGCCGTTTTCATTTCTATCAGTAACTCTTTGCTTACTTCGGAGAAGTTATTGACAAAGTTCAATGGATTCTGAATCTCATGTGCAATGCCGGCAGTCAGTTCGCCCAGGCTGGCCATTTTTTCAGACTGTATCAGTTGTTTTTGGGTGACCTGAAGTTCAGCAAGTGTTTCTTCGGCTTTCTTTCTGGCTGATTTGATTTCAATCAGATCGAGCGCTGCCCGGTTGGCCTGCGCTTCTGCTTTTTGAAGGTCAAGAAAGCGGGTATAGGTCTGTTCAAAAACCTTTGCGAATCGCAGGAAGATATCGTGTGCCTGTGGTACGGGCTCCAGTGTGATGAAAAGCAGATATCCATATTTGAAATAGACAACATGATCCGTCTGAGTAGCGGGAAAGGAGCCACCATTTCTGATCATTTCTCTCAGCGCATCTCCCATGACAGGAATGCTGCACAGAAATTCATAGTGTTTGACACATGCGTCGCCAGCAAAGGTTTCTATATGAATGGTTTCACCCGCCAGTCCGGCTTCGAAGTAACGGAGAAAGAGATTCTCCCTTGGCGTTTTATAAGTCGGCATGGTTCCATGCTCCGAGCTAAACCATTCGGTAGAGTCATTTTCACCATAGATATTAAACGCGCATCCCCTGGTCTTGATGCCTAATGACCGCACCTGGCTGTCCAGCACAAAAGAAGCGTCGGCCAGTTCATCGCTTTGTTGCATGGCCATTGTCCGGCTCCTGACTTTTTCCAGCGCTGACTCCAGTTCCAGTTCCCGGTTTTGTGCTTCAACCGCTTCGCGTTTGCTTTCGAGTTCGCCAATCGTTTCTTCCAACAAAATGGCCGTTGTGCGTTTCACACGTTCCGTCCGCTCGAGTTTAAAATTGACAATCTCCAGCACTTTGTCAGCATCCTTTATGGCTTTTTGTATAGACACCATTTCCGGTTCGGCAATTTGCCCGGATTTTTTAATGAGATCAAGAATATTTTGGAGTTGCGGAGTCATTTATATTTCTTTCAGGGCCACAACGCAGGTGGTGAGATTATGCATTTCGAGGTTGCCACCGGTCGCCCTTCCCAACTCGGCGTTGCTGAACATACCCGCCATGGCTACATTCCAGATATTTTTTATCCCTTCCAATTCTTCCGTCATCAATGGACCGAAAGAGAGTATTCTTCCTGCGCAGGAAAATACCAGCACCGCTTCTGCATCGGGCATGGTTGTTTCCTTGAGGTTTTTTACGCCCTGTATCACCTTGTCCATCACGTCCCAGTCTGGCGGAAGTGAAAACCTCACTCTCGATCCTT
>JACMLD010000083.1 GCA_014379785.1 Chitinophagaceae bacterium | reverse complement strand
TGCTGGTTTTGCTCCCAATGGCATGCCGAACAGCATAACCTTTGTTGGCAACCTGTACGATGAAGCCACCATTCTTGCAGTGGCAAAAAAATACCAGGATGCTACCGAGTTTAACAAGAAGCATCCGGAAAAATTCAAGCAATAAATTTATCAATTCAATGAAAAAGATATTCATTCTCTCTACGGCATTTCTGGCCACCGGTTTACTGCAAGCTCAGACACCGGTTGATTTGCTGATTCAAAATGCCAATATATATACGGTCGACAATAAATTCAGCAAGGCCACTGCGATGGCGGTGAAAGATGGAAAAATCGTTGCCACCGGAAATGGAAATGCATTTGTAAAAGCATATGCCGCAAAAGAAACCATAGACGCCAAAGGGAAATTTGTTTACCCGGGCCTGATAGACGCACATGCACATTTTTTCGGTTATGCATCGGGGTTATTGAGCGCCAATCTTGTAGGAACAGACAGCTGGGAGCAGATAGTGGAGAAGATGAGAGAATTTGGAAAAGGTAAGGCCGGGTGGATTGTCGGACGTGGCTGGGATCAGAACGACTGGAAGAATAAAAATTTTCCTGACAATGAAATGTTGAACGCAGCATTCCCTGACCAGCCGGTAATGCTTGTAAGAGTAGATGGTCATGCTGCCATCGTAAATCAGAAAGCAATGGATCTGGCTGGCGTAAAGCCTGGCGATACACTAACCGGCGGCGAAGTGGAAACAAAAAACGGTAAGGCAACGGGTATACTGATCGACAACGCGGTGGATCTTGTTTCAAACAAAATACCCGGAGCATCGTATGCCGAAACAAAAGAAAGCCTGAAAAAAGCGCAGAGCGATTGTTTCGCGGTAGGCCTCACAACCATTGACGATTGCGGTCTTGATTTTATGGAGGTTGGCCTGATTGAACAAATGCAGAAGTCGGGTGAACTTAAAATGCGTCTTTACGTGATGCTGAGCGACAGCAAGAGAAATTATAATTTCCTTTTCTCAAGGGGAAAAATAAAAACAGACAGACTCAATGTAAGAAGCTTTAAAGTTTATGCTGATGGCGCCCTGGGCTCAAGAGGTGCGTGTTTGCTCGGGCATTACACGGACAAACCAGGATGGGGCGGCTTTCTGCTGAGTCAGCCCGAACATTTTGATTCTGTGGCAAATATTATTTCTGCAAAAGGTTTCCAGATGTGTACCCATGCGATTGGTGACAGTGGTAATCGTGCAATACTGAATGTATATGCAAAATACCTCAAAGGGAAAAACGACCAGCGGTGGAGAATAGAACATGCACAGGTGGTTAACAAAAACGATTTTCATCTCTTTGGTAAATACAGTGTGATCCCTTCCGTGCAGCCAACCCATGGCACGTCGGACATGTACTGGGCGGCGGACCGTCTGGGACCGGAACGTGTGAAAGGTGCTTATGCCTTCAATGACCTGCTCAAAGAAAATGGATGGATTCCGCTTGGGACTGATTTTCCGGTAGAAGACATTTCACCCTTCAAGACTTTCTATGCGGCAGTTGTAAGAAAAGATGCCAAAGGCTGGCCCGCCGGAGGATTTCAAAAAGAGAATGCACTGACGCGCGAAGCAGCGCTGAGAGGTATGACAATCTGGGCAGCGAAAGCTAATTTTGAGGAGCATGAAAAGGGTTCGCTCGAAGCCGGCAAAATGGCTGATTTTATTTTGCTCGACAGAGATCTTATGACTGCGGCACCGGGAGACCTGCTGCAGGCAAAGGTGTTGAGTACTTTTTTGGGAGGTGAAAAAGTTTATCAAATAAACAAAACAAACAAATAAAAGGGTATGAAAAAATTTCTGATTGCAGCTGTTGCGATTATTTCCTTATCAGCATTTACAACATTTCAAAAGAAACAGAAGGTGGTTTTCTTTGGTGATTCCATTACGCAGGCAGGTGTGAAAGAAAAAGGCTACATAACGGTGTTGGCAGATCTTTTATCGAAGAGTGGTGCAGGAGCAAATTTTGAATTGAGCGGCGCAGGCGTCAGCGGCAATAAAGTTTATGACCTTTACCTGAGAATAGAAGAAGATGTAATGGCAAAATCACCTGATGTGGTTATTATCTGGGTGGGTGTAAATGATGTCTGGCACAAACAGTCTTCCGGCACCGGCACAGATGCCGATAAATTTGAAAGATTCTACAATGCAATCATAAAAAAATTACAGGCGAAGAATATCAATGTCATGCTCTGCACCCCAGCCGCGATTGGCGAAAGAACAGACTTTACCAATCAACTCGATGGGGACCTGAATCGCTACTCCACCATCATCAGAAATATTGCTTCAAAAACAAATTGCAAGCTGATCGACCTGCGCAGGGTCTTCCTGGATTACAACCTGAAAAACAATGCGGAAAACAAGGAATCGGGCATTCTGACTACCGACCGTGTGCACCTGAACGATGCGGGAAATCTGGTTGTGGCGCAGGAAATGATGAAGGCCCTCACGGGAAAGTAAGAGCTGGAAAATGCTTATTTTTGCTGTATGAATTCAGAGAGAAGAAGCATACGTGTTGCAATACTTGACCTTTATGAGGGGCAGGCCAACCAGGGCATGCGTTGTCTCCGCGAAATTCTCGTGGAATATGGCAAATTCAACCACCTTGATCTTACATGGGACGAGTTTGACGTGAGACAGCGGATTGAACTTCCCGGACTCAATTACGATATATATATATCAAGCGGTGGACCTGGTTCGCCGCTTGACAGCGAAAATACTGAATGGGAGAATCGCTATTTTCAGTGGGTCCGGAATGCGGAAGTTCACAAAAAATATGTTTTTTTTATCTGTCACTCCTTTCAGTTGGCAGTCCGGTATTTTGGCGTTGCGGAAGTGATGAAGAGAAAATCGACTGCCTTTGGTGTATTCCCTGTTCACCTGCTAAGAGATGGCAAATATGAAACGGTATTCAGCGGTCTTCGTGACCCTTTTTATGCCGTGGACAGTCGCGATTACCAGGTAGTGGCAGCCAATGAAGACAGATTGCGCGAAATGGGCGCCCAGATCCTTTGTATTGAAAAAGACAGGCCGCATGTACCGCTCGAAAGAGCCATCATGGGCATTCGTTTCAACGAATACATGATTGGCACTCAGTTTCATCCTGAAGCGGATCCTGGTGGCATGTCGATGTACCTTCAAAGGACCGACAAAAAAAAGATGGTCATAGAAAATCATGGTGAAGAAAAATGGAGAAGCATGATTGAGCAGCTGAATGACCCTGACAAGATATTCTATACCTATACGCATGTCATTCCCAACTTTCTCAACGAGGCGGTAGAAAATTTGCTGGGCGTAGAAGTCTGATTTGATCATCCATTCAATTTTTCCAATGATTCCAAGGCTGCGTGCTTTATTCAACAACACATTTACAAAGGAAAAATACCAGGCGTTTCTCGATGACCTGCACAGCAAACATCCGGGTGCAATAGAATTCCGCATAGCGGAGACACCGGTATTTGTCGACAGGTCATTTACAGAAAAAATGACAGATGCCTGCGAAAGTATCATTGATATCATCACTGACCCGCGATTTGAAAGTCTGACGGATCGCAGTATTCCCAAAGGTGAAAATGTAAAGAATCAGAACCGGCAAAGTCATATGATTGCATTTGATTTTGGCGTATGCATCAACAAGGACAATGAGCTCGAACCGCAACTCATAGAGATGCAGGGCTTCCCTACCCTGTTCGGATTTCAGGTGTATTATCCCGAAGTGCTCGAAAAACATTTTGCAATACCATCGAATTTCTCGCAATACCTCAGCGGACTCGATAAAGACTCTTATCTGGCACTCCTGAAAGACGTGATTATTGGTGATTGCAAAAATGAAGAGGTTATACTGCTTGAGATAAAACCGCATGAGCAAAAGACCAAAATTGATTTCTATTGCACACAGGATTATCTAGGCATTGAACCGGTGTGCATTACAGATCTCATACAGGAAGGCAGACAGCTTTTTTATATGAAGAGAGGCGAAAAAACAAGAATCAGACGAATTTATAACCGTGTGATTTTTGATGACCTCAACGCACAGAAGGCAACGCTGGGAAATTTCGTAGACATTACCCAGGACCTCGATGTTGAATGGATACCGCATCCCAACTGGTTTTACAGGATCAGCAAATTCACATTGCCATTTATCCGGCATCCTTATGTTCCGCCGACATTTTTTCTCAATGAGATAAAAGAAATTCCTGCGGATTTGGAAAACTATGTACTCAAGCCGCTCTTTTCGTTTGCGGGTCAGGGTGTGGTGATAGATATTACAAAGGCTGATATAGAAAATGTAAAAGACCCGGAGAACTGGATTCTTCAGCGGAAAGTGAAATATGCAGACGTCATTGCCACGCCCGATGTGCCGGCGAAAGTGGAGATAAGAATGATGTATTTGTGGAAGGATGGTGATGATCGCCCCAAAGCCGCTGTAAATCTGGCCAGGCTCAGCAAGGGCAAGATGATTGGCGTAAGGTATAATCAGGACAAGGAATGGGTCGGCGGCAGTGTTTGTTATTTTGAAAGATAAATCATGCAACAATTAAAAGATATTCCATTAAAGCAACTTGTGCCAGGCATCATGACCAGACTCGTACATGGCGACAAGTCAACAGTCAGTTTTGTTGAGATAGAAAGGGGAATAAAAATGCCTGCTCATCAGCATATGCATGAGCAGGTCACTTATATTTTAGAGGGTGATCTGGAAATGGAAATTGGTGGAGTTGTATACACGCTGACTGCGGGAACGGTTCATGTTATTCCACCAAACACGCTTCACTCCGCCAATGCCCTCACCGATTGCAGGGTCATTGATTTCTTTAGTCCATCCAGAGACGATTACCGGTTCTAATTACCGCTGCCGTAGCCCTCGAGGGTATCTTTTTTCTTGTTTACCACATTGATGTTTACAATCCACTCAGGAAACTGGTAAACCAGTTCAAGTTCGATCTTTACTTCTTTGTAATGCCAGTCACCGGTATCGAGCCGAAGAGTGCTTGTCACAAAATCATTCTCTTCTTTCGGAGCATCGTAGCTGCAGTTGAGGTAGACAATGCTGCCATCAACGAGCCTGAGATAGCAGCTTTTCAGTTGCCTGTAAAGCTCGGTGTATCGCTGCGCGGCAACATTGAATTCTTCACCCTGAAACATTTTCGCCTGCCAGCTGGCAAGGGTGTCTTCTACTGAATGATAACGGGTGATGGAGCATTCAATTGAACCAGGCATTTTTACCAGCGATTCATAGTTGTCGATTTCAGCCAGCGACAGGATCAGTTCTCCATTGAGATTGCGGAGATTGTTTGGAAAATCATGCAATACTGCCTCTATTGCTTTCGGGAACGGACCAGATTTGAGCAGCGGACCTTTTAATTGGGCATGCGTGAATGTAAATGCCAGCAAGGCAAGGCAAAGAGCCTGAATTTGTTTCATTGGGTTAGATTTTGGGCGCAAGTATAGAAATTTTATTTCAAACGCCTAAATCATTTCAACAGATATATTGCCGGCTAAGTATTCTATTCTGTTTTCTTCTTTTTCTTAAGTGCACCGAGGAAGGTGCGTTCGAGTCCAAGATAAAAAGTGTTCTCTCCCACTCTCGTCATGTTGCCGGTAACCTGTAACCTCGCGCCTATATTGACTTTGAAGTTGCTGTTGAATATTACCTGCAGACCCGGCGCAAGATCAAGCATGTAGTCTGACCCGCTGAAGCCTTTCATACCAATCGCCTCGAGGTAAAGGTTGAGATTCGTTTGTCCGTAACCGGTATATGACCTAGGAAAAAGCAGATACCCGGCAGAAACTGAGTAATTCAGCGCTTCCAGTGAATGCCCTTCGTGATGAATATGCTCCATCCTATCAGCAAACACCTTTATCACACTGGTGGTAGCGGACATGGCAAACTTGCCTGTGAGGCCGGTGGCTATCAAGCCTCCCTGCACACCACTGTTGTCACCGTCCAGGTTGATTTCATCATACAGAAAAGGGTTTCGACTGTAAGCGCCTTCGGCGAAAGCCGCCAATCTGAAATGCCTGTGCACATCGTCATCCGAATAAAAGCGATACTTCAGGTACGTTTTTACCGACTCCCAGCGAATGGAATTGGAATAATAATCAGAGAAACTGGTGCTGACATGGATCATCCAATTTTTTGACAATCCCAGCATCAGTTCGGGTAAGTAGCGTTGTTTAAAGTAATTGTTGTACTTGCTGTCCGGACTTTTAAATCCAATTTTCGCTGCCAATGATTTGGCAGGCATATTAGAGGCAGGTTCTGAAAAGATATAAAGTTCCTGCGCCCGCAGGTTACCAAAAGCAAAGACAAAAAGAAGCAGTAAAAACGATCGGTTCATATTTGCGATTGAATTATTCCTTCAACAATTTTGTGACCGCCTGTTCAAGTTGCCTGCCTTCAGGATCTATTGCCACAATCTTTCCCGATTTATCGAGCAGGAAACTGGTCGGCAGCTGTTCAATTTTCCATTCAGCGGATACTGTCGACTCCCAGCCTTTCTCGTGTACCTGCAGCCAGCTGATCTTGTCGGCCACGATGGCTTTTTTCCATGCAGCCGCATCGTCGTCGAGGCTGATGCTGTAAATCTCGAATCCCTTGCTCTTCAGTTTCGCATACACTGACACCAGGCTTTTGTTGGCCCGCCTGCAGGGTCCGCACCAGGATGCCCAGAAGTCGACCAGGACTACTTTGCCGCGGAGGGACGAAAGGGCAACCGGTACCCCGGAAGTATTTTTAAGAATTATTTCCGGTGCGATGCTTCCTTTCGCCGGCTGGGCAAAAGTCATTGCAGCAGAGAAAATCAATGCTGCAGACAAAAGAATCAGTTTCTTCATATAGTTACGTGATAAATTCTGGCCTGTGAATCAATACCATCTTTACTACAGCACTCAGCCGCCTTGCCTGTCTGAATACAACTCATTTTTGTAGCAGTGCTGTATTTTTTAAATGCCTTGCTGGTAAGAAAATATTTATCAACTATGGTAATGGATTTTTCACCATTCAGCACCTGGTCGCCCACACTCACAAAATGATAAACACCATTACCAATGTTAATATGGCTGTCGTTTGCTACCGCTACATTTTTAAAATCTGCGGTCAGTTTCAGACCTGCGATGAAAAAGCCGGCATCTTCAACTGCTTTTTTGAGTTTGTCGGGATCGGTCTCCACGTCTTTCTTGAATACTATATTAAATGCCGAATTTTTGATATCAGGTTTTACAGATTCCACGAAACTCAGTTCCTTCAATGCATTATCGATTGCCTTAGTGCACATGGCACAGGTGAGTCCGGATGCCTGCAAGGTGGCGCGGCTAAATTGAGCGTATCCCGCTGCAGTAATAACCGTCAGCGCAAAAAACAGAATTATTTTTTTCATGATGATTGGTATTGTCGTAAAGAAAAATCGTTGCCGTTTCTTTCAGGACAATATCATATTCTGAGAGAGCGATGCAGGATAAATGTGGTAGGCTGACTGATGTCAGGCGGACATTCAACCTCTTCGTCCATGGCCCCTGTGCTGAGATGCATAAAAGGGCTGGACATATAATACTCGCGTACCGGCGTTTCAGCAGGTGAACATTCAGGTACGGAATTTACTGTTTTTTTTGAGTCGTCGAGCTTGAGCAGTTTTACTTCTTCATGACAGCATTCGGATTTGCCCGACTTCATACCGCATTTGGCACAGCCATGATCATCTTTTTGAGTTATCCCGATCGAACTGCCGATCCGCTCACCCATGCAATAATGCACCTGCATAACTATCCCGCAGGAGATGGCGAGATAAATAAACAAGGTTGCTATGGATAACAGCTTTTTCACTACCCCGCAAAACTATAAAATCTTTGCAGAAATGATCGTTAAAGTTTAATTGATGAAACTCCAGAAGATTCCAAAGCGGATTTGGAGTCCCGGATAAGGGTAACCGCTGATGGCGAGGTTGTTGTTTGTAAATCCAAATCCTTCTTTCAGTCTGGCCGTGTTAAGATTTTCCGCCCTCACATAGGCCGCAAAAGTTTTTATTCTGAAATGAAAATATGCGCTGATAGTGGGCAAACGCATGCTCACGGTTTTATTGTCCTGGTAGAAGAACTGACCCAGCACCGGTGAGTATCCGTCTGATTTGAAAGGTGTATGGTACCGGATATCAAGACCTGTAACGAGTGAAAGGTTTTTAAAGCCTAGATTTCCTTCATACCCGATGCGGGTACGTGTAAACAAAAGCGGCACGTTCACCGGCGCGGAGCCTGCTTTTTGCTGAAGGGAAATTTCTGCGCGCCACACCAGGTGCCTGGTGAGTTGGAATAATTTCTCTGCATTTAACTGCAAAAGATTGAAAATGCCCGAGGCCTGCTCTGCCTGGTAATAACCACTGAAGTAGGAATAATTGGTAATGAAATAATAATTGCCGGAAAAACGGAGCTTCCGGATGGGCTGATAGATTTCGCCAAAGAGTCGGATCGTGTTTTCTTTATTAAACCCTTTAACATTGGCTAGATTGAAGCTGCTGGCTTCGTTGAAAACGAATGAAGGGGTACGGTTTACATTCTGCGCACCTATTTTAAGATAACCTACCTGACGGCTTACATATCGCTGCAGACTGGCGAGCGCGCTGTAGTCGCCGAAGTTGAGTCCGGTCAGATATAGTTTTGCATTTGCCTCAATATCCCATTTCTGGTTTTTTGTTTTATTGCGGTATTCACCATGTGCCCAGGTGTTGAAAAAATTGGTTGAACCCCCGTCAAATTTTCCACTGAGATTTTGAAATGATACCCCCAGCTTCACGTACTGTTGGGGATTTTTGCTGTCGGGAAACGAGTAGATTGACAAATCATTCACCATTTCCTTCCATTCATCTTCCACATAGTAGGTAGAAGGCATGGTGAGAAAATTATAGAACTTTCTATAGAAACCCGTGTCGGTATAATTTGAAACTTTTGCGTCGTCAAAACTAAACCTGTAGGTATTGTATTGAAAAGTATGCTCCAGGCGGAGTTTGGGATAAAAAAGTTGAATGACTGTGGAATCCGTTTCTATTGAATCTTTTTTCCCGAGATCATATTGCTGTCTTATCAGAAAATCGATGTTGCGGTACTTTGTACCGGTTCTCACAATTGTGCTGAACGGATTGAAAGCTTCGGGGTCAACCGGGCCAAGATAAACGGGGATCGTTTCACGCTGCTTGTACGAAGGAAGTGAGTCGACATACTTATCATCGAGTATGCCGCCGTTTTCAGAAGACTGGATTTTATTATTGAGAAGAATAAAAAACAGGTGATAGCGCCGGTTAGGCGATTGATAAAAAGAATTGATGCGGAAATTGCTATGACTTGCGTTTTGGTTTTTTAGTGTGCCGGGAGAATTTATCAGCCGGTATTCCATGGCAATGTTCCAGTTGGGGTTTACATTCTGGGTATGTTTTACATGCACCATTTGTTCACCCCGCGATCCGAGCAGGTATCCCAGTTCCGAATATGGCCGGGTAGTATTGTAAAATCTGGTTTCTTCCGGTTTCAGAAAATATACATCGTATGCATGAAAACCCGGATCCCAGCCTGGCTTAAGATTGGGAGAGAAAAGCAAGGGTCTTGC
This sequence comes from Chitinophagaceae bacterium, assembly GCA_014379785.1. GTDB lineage: Bacteria > Bacteroidota > Bacteroidia > Chitinophagales > Chitinophagaceae > JACMLD01. Next base: position 4,373 of record JACMLD010000083.1, on the reverse strand, counting down.
TGCACTTCCGGTGTTGCCCAGGTACAGATAATCAGCGGGAATGGGATACCGGGTGAAGAAATCGGTGATGCTGGTATCCATTCGCTGATACCTGCTGCTGTCGAGCGTTCTGAAATTGATCGTAATGGAATCCTCAAGACCGGTACGGTGTCGCAGTGAATCTTTTCCGCCCTGCCCTTTCTTGGCGCCTCCAAGACCCCCGCCTGCACCCTGTACGCGTCGCATGACATCCTGCTGGGCAAAAGCCTGAAGCGAAGAAAGGACGAGAAAAAATAGTATGTAATGATTTTTTTTCAGCATAGCGCTTTTACCATTTCTATAAAGATGGCGCTGAGCTTTGGCTCCGAGTCTTTGGCCGCCTGGAGCACTTCTTCGTGAGTGATGATATTTTCTTCTTCGCGTACACCAATGTCGGTGATTACGCTGATGGCAAAAACCGGCAGACCCATATGAGCTGCCGCAATGACTTCCTGTACGGTACTCATGCCAACTGCATCGCCTCCGAGTTTTTGTATCAGTTTATATTCAGAGCGGGTTTCAAATGTTGGACCCGTTACTCCGCAATAAACGCCTTCCTGTAAAGGTATTCCGAGAATGTCTGCAATTTCTTTTGCTTTGGCAATCAGATGCTTTTTATAGGGTTCGCTCATATCGGGAAACCGCGCACCGAGTTCTGCGACGTTCTTTCCAAGCAATGGATTGGGAACAAAAAAGCTGATATGATCTGTGATGAGCATCAGATCCCCGACTTTGAAACCTGAATTCACCCCACCGGCCGCATTGCTAATCAGCAGCGTCCCGATTCCCAGGAATTTCATGACCCTTATCGGAAAAGCCACTTCTTCGGCACTATATCCTTCGTAAAAATGAAATCTGCCCGCCATGGCTACGATGTCTACCCCACCAGCCTTTCCAAAAATCAGTTTGCCGGTATGTCCCTCGACCGTGGATACAGGGAAATGAGGTATATCGTGATATCTTATTTCTTTTTCTACCGATATTTCGTTGATGAAATTTCCGAGCCCGCTCCCCAAAACTATTCCCACCTTCGGCCTGGTATTGTATTGAGACTGAATAAATCCGGTCGTTTCCCGAAGTCTTTCCAAAAGTCCTGACATATCTGCAAATATAATAACTAAAGGAAAGTTATCTTTACTTACCCTAATGTTAAAGGTTTTGAATAAATATCTCCTGCTGCCAGTATTGCTGTGTTCGTTTTTTACTTCCCGGGCTCAGCTCTGTACGGGGAGTCTGGGCGATCCGGTTGTAAGTATCACCTATGGCAGCGGAGTAAACAATCCTGGTCCGCAGATAGCAGGGCTGAACACCAATTACACCTATACCAGTGCTGTTTGTCCACCCGACGGCAGTTATACAATTGTCAACCGAAGCAGTGCCTGTTTCAGCAGCACCTGGCACGATGTACTCACTGACCATACAGCAAATGATCAAAACGGATACATGATGCTGGTAAATGCGTCCATTGCTCCGGGTGTTTTTTTCCTCGACACCGTCAAAAATCTTTGCGCCGGTACCACCTATGAATTTTCGTCCTGGATTGTGAATATGCTTCGGCCCGGTGCCTGCAATGGCTCCGGTATCAAACCGAATTTGAGTTTCACAATCGAGACCACTACCGGCACCGTCATACAATCTTATAATACAGGTGATATTCCGGCAACACCGTCCGGTATCTGGAATCAGTATGGGTTCTTTTTCACGCTTCCCGCCAATACTTCCAGCCTGGTTATGAGAATGCGCAATAATGCACCCGGTGGTTGTGGAAATGATCTGATGCTGGATGATATTGCCTTCCGGCCCTGCGGTCCTACACTCGATGCGCATATCAGCGGAGGAACTGCAACGCAGCTTGATTTCTGCGACAATGCACAGCAGCCCAGCCTTTTTGAAGCCACCATTTCTTCCGGTTATAGTTCACCTGCGTACCAATGGCAGCAAAGTACTAATAATGGAGTGAGCTGGACGGACATCGCGGGCGCAACAGGCACCACTTATCTCAGGCAGCCCGGACCAGCTGCCAACTATTCTTATCGATTTACAGTGGCAGAGGCCGGCAATATTGGTGTTGCTGCCTGCAGAATTGCATCGAACACCATAACTATTAATGTGAATCCTCTTCCCGTAACGGCGGCGACGAATAACGGTCCCGTCTGCGAGCTGGCTGAAGCTGTGATCTCAGCATCTGGCGGAGCAACTTATCAGTGGACAGACGACAAAGGAAATTCTTACCTGCCCGGACAACAACTGAAGTTTCCAGCCACTTTGGTTTCTGCCGGTAAATATTATGTGCTGGTAACGACGGATAAAAACTGCAGCAAGTCCGATTCTACCATTTTGGTTGTAAATGTTTCGCCGACTGCAGATGCAGGCGCCGACCAACTTATCTGCGAAGGCGCGAATGCGGTGCTGGAAGGCAGCGGCGGTGGTACATATCGCTGGTCTCCGGCCACCGGTTTATCAAATTCACAGGTTGACAGACCACTCGCGGGTCCCGTAGATACAATACTCTATATCCTGACAGTAACGTCCGCCAATGGTTGTACGGACAAAGACTCCGTAACAGTGAATGTGATGCAAAAACCTACACCGGATGCCGGTGCGGATAAAAAAATAATTGAGGGCAGTTCTGTTCAGCTGGATGGAAGCATCAGTGGCAAGGATTTTACGTGGTACTGGAGCCCGTCGATTTCTCTTACCAACAGCAATTCCCTTACACCGCTTGCCGCTCCTGTCTCTGATGTTACCTATACGCTACATTCGGTTGCAGGCAATGGCTGCGGCGAAAAAACCGATGCTGTATTTGTAAGAGTATTTAAAAAGATCATTATCCCCAATGCTTTTTCTCCAAATGGTGATGGCATAAATGACAGCTGGAATATTGAAGCGCTGGATACATATCCAGAGTCTGTCACCGAAGTTTTTAACCGGTTCGGTCAGCTTGTTTTCAGATCGAGGGGTTATTCCAGAAACTGGAATGGAAACTACAATGGCAGCCCACTGCCTGTCGGCACCTATTATTACACCATCAACCGCAACAAAGAACTGCCACTCCTGAGCGGATGGGTCTTTATTGTCCGGTAATTTTCAACTGGCATTAATCTTGACCTATATTAAATTACAGCCCAAAACCGTTGGATTACGGCCTAAGAGTGCTATTTTGTCACAGAACCACGAAGAATTATGAAAGATCAGACAATGTTTTTAAGGCCGGAAGATGAAATGGATTTTATTCCAATAATTCCACTCAATGAAAACGACAATGACGATGGCCAGGATCTGATAGTACCGGCCGAATTACCCCTTTTACCGCTTAGAAATACTGTATTGTTTCCGGGAGTTGTGTTGCCGATTACAGTGGGGCGCGACAAAAGTATAAAAGCGGTTAACGAAGCCTATAAAGCCGATAAGCTGATTGGTGTGCTCGCCCAGAAGGACAGCAATGTGGAAGAACCGGCCATCGGAGATTTGGAAAATATCGGCACTGTTGCACGGATTGTGAAACTTATAAAGATGCCCGATGGTGGCACCACCGTGATCATCCAGGGTAAAAGACGATTCGAGCTCGGACAAATCACCTCAGAAGATCCATTTTTCAAGGCGGTGATAAAGTTGCTGGACGAAGAAGAAGCGCCAAAAGACCAGGATTTTGATGCTTATGTGTCAAATATCAAGGAGCTGGCAGCACAAATCATTCAACTCTCGCCAAATATTCCATCAGAAGCATCTATCATTCTTAAGAATATTGAGAATCCTGCTTTCCTGATCCATTTTGTCAGCAGTAACCTGAACACTGGTCTCGCCGAGAAACAGCAGATCCTGGAAATCAATCATATCAAGAGCAGAGCTGATGTACTGATGCAGTTGCTTCAGAGGGAACTGCAGTTTGCCGAGTTAAAAAACAAGGTCACCAATAAGACGAGGACTGAGCTCGACAAGCAGCAGCGCGAATATTTTCTGCAGCAGCAGATGAAGAGTATCAAAGAAGAACTGGGTGGAGACAGTAATGACCGTGAGCTGAAAGAGATGCAGAAGAAAGCGGAGACCAAAAAATGGCCGAAGGCTGCAAAAGAGATGTTTCAGAAGGGCATAGAAAAGCTTGAGAGAATGCATCCCAGCACTCCCGACTATTCCATCGTTTACAATCACATCGACCTCTTGCTGGAGCTGCCTTGGGAAGAACATACCGCCGACTCTTATGATCTGAAAAAAGCAAGAAAAGTGCTCGACCACGATCATTATGGAATGCATAAGATCAAAGAGCGAATCCTTGAATATCTGGCAGTACTGAAACTGAAAGGTGATATGAAAAGCCCGATTCTTTGTTTTGTCGGGCCTCCTGGTATCGGTAAAAC
>JACMLD010000082.1 GCA_014379785.1 Chitinophagaceae bacterium | reverse complement strand
TTACCGCTTCCTTTTGCAATGCGTTTTCTCCGGCTCTGGTCTATAACGTCAGGATTTGACCGTTCATATGGCGTCATGGAATTAATCATTGCCTCGATGCCCTTGAACGAATCATCGCTGATATCCACATCCTTGATGGCCTTGCCAACACCTGGAATCATTCCCATCAGATCTTTCAGATTTCCCATCTTCTTAATCTGCTGAAGCTGATTTTTAAAATCTTCAAAATCAAACTGATTCTTCCGGATTTTTTTCTCCAGCCTCTTCGCCTGCTCTTCGTCGAACTGTTCCTGCGCTTTTTCCACAAGGGTTGTGATATCACCCATGCCCAGGATACGCTGTGCCATCCTCTCGGGATAAAACACATCCAGCATATCCATCTTCTCTCCGCTGCTGATAAATTTGATGGGCTTGCTGACCGTGTACTTGATCGACAATGCAGCACCGCCTCTTGTATCACCGTCGAGCTTTGTAAGCACTACACCGGTGAAGTCCAGACGATCATTAAACGCTTTTGCCGTATTGACCGCGTCCTGACCGGTCATCGCATCCACCACAAAAAGAATCTCCTGGGGAGACACTGCATTTTTGATATCAGCAACTTCTTTCATCATCGCTTCATCAACTGCCAGACGGCCGGCCGTATCGATGATGATGACATTTTTATTTTTACTTTTCGCTTCCCTGATTGCATTTTGTGCAATAGAAACCGCGTTCTTGTTTTCAGGTTCGTTGTATACTTCCACACCAATCTGCTCGCCCAACACTTTCAGCTGATCAATGGCCGCAGGACGATAGATATCCGCCGCCACCAGCATTGGTGAAAACCCCTTTTTCGATTTCAGATAACTTGCCAGCTTTCCGCTAAAAGTCGTTTTACCGGAACCCTGCAGACCCGCAATCAGGATAACAGCCGGGTTGCCCTTTGCATTGAATTCACTTTCCATTCCCCCCATCAACTCGGCCAGCTCGTCCTTGACAATCTTTACCATCAACTGACCCGGACTGATGGCCGTAAGGACCTTCTCACCCATTGCCTTCTCACGGACCCTGTCAGTGAAATCCTTTGCGATTTTATAGTTGACATCCGCGTCTACCAGCGCACGGCGGATCTCTTTTACCGTAGCGGCAATATTCAACTCGGAGATGCGGCCTTCCCCTTTCAACTGCTTAAACGCCGACTCGAGTTTCTCCGTAAGATTGTTAAACATATTCTACCCGTTTCTGATCAGAAAATAAAAAGGTGAATGTAAAATTACATTCACCTAAGAAGTTTGCAAATATACTGACGTTGGGAGAAATCAGACACCTAAATAACTGCGTAAAATTCTTGAGCGGTTGGTAGTTTTTAGTTTGGTAATGGCTTTGTCTTTGATCTGGCGAACTCTTTCGCGGGTAAGGTTAAAATGCACCCCGATGTCTTCGAGACTCATCGGATGGTCAACACCTATTCCAAAAAAATAGCATATCACTTCTTTCTGACGCTCTGTGAGCGCTTTGAGAGAACGGCCTATTTCAAGCTTCAGCGACTCGTCGTGCTCTATATGCTGATCAGTACGGACTGCATTGGGATTTTCAAGTACATCGCCCAGTGTGCTGTCTTCACCTTCGGAAAGAGGTGAATCCATGCTCACATGCCTGCCAGAAATACCCATTGTTGATGAAACCTCATCTATGTCGAGCTGCAGCAAATCTGCTAGTTCCTCCGCCGATGGTTCTCTTTCAAACTCCTGCTCCAGCTGCGAAAACGCTTTCTGAATCCTGTTTGTCAGTCCCACTTTGTTTAGCGGAAGACGTACAATCCTCGACTGTTCGGCGAGAGACTGCAGAATACTCTGACGAATCCACCAGACAGCATAAGAAATGAATTTGAATCCTCGGGTTTCATCGAAACGCTGGGCGGCCTTGATAAGTCCCAGGTTTCCCTCATTGATAAGGTCAGGCAACGACAATCCCTGGTTCTGATACTGCTTTGCAACAGATACCACAAATCGAAGATTGGCCTTTGTAAGTTTATCAAGAGCATATTGATCCCCCTGTTTTATCAATCCGGCTAAGCGGACTTCCTCTTCAGGGCTGATCAGTTCAACTTTACCAATCTCCTGGAGATACTTCTCCAGACTCTGAGATTCACGGTTGGTAATAGATTTGGTGATCTTCAGCTGACGCATACTCATAGGTAGAGATATTTAGGATTATTCGGGTTTTATGGTTTCGTTAAAAGGATATCTGAATCAAAACGTATAACTGGTTCTTTTCGTGTACCCAAGGGCTTTTTCCCGGATTGTTTTCTCTGTCACTAATTTAACGTTTCAATTGGCAATTTCCAAATAAACCCATTCTAAGGGATTGAAATTCAATGTAATTCAAATGCAATTGTTTAAAATTCCTAATTTTTGGCTTTAACAAAAAAAAGCAAACTAAAATTTTGGATGGTTGAATTATTATCTATTATTGCATCATTGGAAAAAGAACCTTGAATGAGAGATGACTAAAAAACAACAATTTACGCTTGAGTTCCCTGTAAGATGCAGCCCCTCTATCCTTTACGAATTTCTTAGTACCCCCGCAGGTTTACAGGAATGGTTCGCAGACAAGGTAGACGAGAGAGACACTGTTTTCAGCTTTTCCTGGAGTGGTGACGAGGAAAGGGCAAATGTCGTGGAGGCTGAAGAAGACAAATACATCCGGTTTCACTGGGAAGAAGCACCAAAAGAAGAATTTTTCGAATTCCGCATAGAAAAATCAGAGGTCACCAATCAGACGATTCTGATCATCAACGATTTTGCAGAAAAAAAGGAGATCAAAGATCAGAGCCAGCTTTGGAGTTACCAGGTGAAAGATCTGTTTCACCGTATCGGCAGCTAAACCAGTTTTTGCATCAGCCACGCAAAATTATCAACCAGTTTTTTCTGAAGGCCATTCCATTCTTCAAAATCAATTTTTACAGACAGTTTTAAAAACTGATCATAACTCTTACCCTTAGACGCAAGACTTTTGGCATTGTCGTAATCAGCCAGATCAAAGTTCCACTCATCTCCGTCTACAGCAACCTTCCAGCCTTCGAATTGTCCATTTCTGATCTCTTGCAACAGCAGCGGTCCGTATCGTCGCAGATATTCGCCCCTGAGATGGATGCTGAAACTGAAGTACGCACCCCACCAGAAAAAACACCGCAAAGCAAAGACATCGGTCTTCGAAAATACCCGCGGATAATCGAGCACCACCCATGGAAAGTTTTTATACAATTCCCCTTTAGAAATTTTTGGTGAGCTGTTGATTACTTCCTCAGAAAAATCTTCGCGGTGCGCATTCATACGATCCTGCATTTCGCTGGCAACAGCACCGAATAGTTCATACAGCTTTTCCGTCACAGCCTGCTTTGTTAAAATCCATTGCCTGTTGCGCACCAAATCCATTTCCTCTGCCGAAAGCTGTACTTTTGAGCTGTCCATTTTGTAAAGGTAACCTCAAATTTTACGCAACAGCAGTGATAAAAAAGCTCGACAGACTGATTCTAAAAGCCTTTGTGGGACCCTTTATTGCAACGTTTTTCATCACCCTTTTTGTACTCGTACTGCAATTTTTCTGGCTTTATATTGATGATATTGTTGGAAAGGGACTTGACCTGCTGATCATCGGCGAGCTCATGGCATATGTCAGTGCAACGGTGGTGCCGCTGGCGCTTCCGCTGGCCGTTTTGCTTTCTTCTATCATGACATTCGGCAACCTCGGCGAGACCTTTGAACTGGTGGCGATCAAAAGTGCCGGCATTCCCCTTCTTCGTTTTATGCAGCCACTCACCGCCGCAAGCCTTGTCATCTGCGGTATTGCGTTTTTATTCAACAACTATATTATTCCTGTTGCCAATCTCAAGCTCAATACGCTCAAGTATGATATCATTGTGGCGAAACCTGCATTCGATATCAAGGAAGGCGTATTCTATGATAAAATCGACGGCTATGTGATCAAGATCGGGAAAAAAGAAAAAGACGATTCCACCATCAGCAATATCATCATTTACGAAAAACAATTCGGTTTGCAGGATCATATACTCGTCGCAAACAGCGGCGTCATGAAGGTTTCGGACGATAAGAAATTCCTCGAATTTTACCTGCGTGACGGATGGCGCCATTCCGAAAAAGGCGAGCGCCAATCGGTGAACACTGAATATACCAGGCTCGGATTCAAAGAATACAAAAAAATATTCGACCTCAGCTCATTCAAAATTGCAAAGACGGAAGACAGCGTTTTTAAAGACAACTGGAAGATGCTCAGCGTGCGGCAACTCGGCAAGGCCATCGATTCGATCGAAAAAAAGAATGCACTCTATGAGCAGAAAGTAAAACGTGAGATCGGCGCGAGCCTCTTGTTCAGTACCATGCTCGACAGTGTGAAAAAATGGCCCGCAAGCGTCAAGGCGGTAAAATCATTCAAAGACATTCTGCCCGACAGCGCAAGGCTGAATGTGCTGGAACGTTCAGTATCGCAGGTAAATTCCATCAAACCTACACTGGAATTGAATGCCGCGGAATATGCCCAAAAAAGAAAGGAGCTGAGATTGCATCTTATCGAATGGCACCGCAAGTTTACCATGTCCATTGCCTGCCTCGTACTTTTTCTGATTGGCGCCCCATTGGGTTCCATCATCCGCAAGGGAGGCATCGGAACTCCGCTCATTATCGCGGTTGTTTTCTTTATCATTTTCTTCCTGCTCAACAATTTTGGTGAGCGGTTTGTAAAAGAAGATGTGCTGCAGCCATTTGGTGGCATGTGGCTTGCAACAGCCATACTGGTTCCGATCGGCGGATTTCTGA
>JACMLD010000081.1 GCA_014379785.1 Chitinophagaceae bacterium | reverse complement strand
GCCCCACACTCATCGAAATAAAAACCTATCGCTACAAGGGTCATTCGATTTCTGACCCGCAGAAATACAGGACCAAGGAAGAAGTGGAAGAATACAAACAGCGCGACCCGATCCAGCTGGTATTGAAAACTATTCTCGACAACAAACTGGCGAAAAAAGAAGAAATCGAGGCAATCGATAAAAGAATTGAAAACATCGTGGCTGAAAGTGTGAAATTCGCCGAGGAAAGTCCATTTCCAAACGATGATGAGGTTTATAAGGACATTTACGTTGACAAGAACTATCCATTTATTGTAGACTAATCCCCAATTCAGAACAAGAAAATATCATGGCAGAACAGACAATTATCCAGACTCCTCCAACAAATGAACCGACGGTTGACAGACATTCAGGATTCTGGGCAAAGAACAGCAAACCCATATTAATTGCAATCATTGCAGCTATCGCGGTATTGGGCGGCATTTTCGGATACAAATATTTCATTGCAGAGCCGAATGAAAAGAAAGCAGCGGAAGCCAGCTTCCGTGCCGAAGAATATTTTCGTCAGGACTCTCTCAATCTCGCACTCAACGGCGATAATTCAGGAGCCTACGGTTTTCTGAAAGTGATCAGCAAATACGGCAGTACCAAGGCAGGTAACCTGGCCCATTTTTATGCAGGCGCCAGCTATCTCAGACTCGGAGATTATAAAAATGCCGCGAAATATCTCGAAGATTTTTCGACCAACTCCCCGCAGATCCAGGCCAAATCAAAAGCACTTCTTGCAGACAGCTATTCTGAGCTGGGCAAGTTTGACGATGCCGTCAAATTATACCGCGAAGCTGGTACGGCGATCGAAAAAGATGATTACAACAGTCCGCAGTACCTTTTCAAAGCAGGTTATCTTTATGAGAAACTTGGTAAGAATAAGGAAGCGATCGAGATGTATAAACTCATCAAAGAAAAATATCCTCAGTACACAGAGTTTGACGTGGACAAATATCTTGGCAGACTCGGTGCAATAGACTAATCATCAAATGGCTGAAGTAACAAACAGTAATTTATTTTCAATAAACGCAGGCATTCTTCCAAAGGATGCCTGTGTTGTTATTGTGCGGACAGAATGGAACGCTGCGATCATCGATAAACTTTCGGAAGGTTGCGAACGAACGCTGAAAAACCATGGAATACAGAACGTCGTGGTCATTACCGTTCCCGGTGCTTTCGAGATTCCGTTTGGCATCAAGAGTTATTGGGATTCTACCAAATATGCCGATAACCGCGCACATGCTTTTATTGCAATTGGTTGCGTACTGCGTGGTGATACACCACATTTTGACTACGTATGCAAGGCAGTGACTGACGGCGTTGTGCAGTTGAATCTTCAGTTGCCTGTACCTACCATATTTGGAGTGCTGACCATAGACAACCAGCAGCAGGCTGACGAAAGAACCGGAGGCAAGCATGGCCACAAAGGAGAGGAGGCTGCGCTGACAGCCATCAAGATGATCGGTTTGGTGCAGACTTTTAAAAAGCATTCACAGTAGACTATGACTGTTCAGATTTTTGTTCCCTGTTTTATAGACCAGCTCTATCCACAGACAGCATTCAACATGGTAGCGGTTTTGGAAAAAGCAGGCTGCGATGTCAGCTATAACCGAAATCAGACCTGTTGCGGCCAACCTGCTTTCAATGCAGGCTTTCGCGATGAAGCCAGGGAGGTCTGCACAAAATTTCTCAAAGACTTTTCCGGTTCCGATTATATTGTAGCACCCAGTGCATCCTGTGTAGGTTTTGTGAGAAATTATTATGCAAAACTGTTCGATAATTCATCACAGCACAATGCTGTAAAAGACATGCAGAAAAGAATTTTTGAATTTTCTGAATTTATGGTGAATGTCATTGGGATTGACAATGTAGGAGCGAGACTGGATGCAAAAGCGACTTATCACGACAGCTGTGCAGGACTGAGAGAATGCAAAATCAAAGAAGAGCCGCGCCGTCTGCTGCAAAAGGTAAAGGGATTGGAAATTGTGGAAATGAATGATGTGGAAACCTGCTGTGGATTCGGTGGCAGTTTTGCCGTAAAATTTGAGGCCATTTCGATCGGTATGGCCGACCAGAAAGTCAATCACGCGATAGCGACCGGCGCCGAATATATTATCTCCACGGATGTGTCCTGCCTCATGCATCTGGATGGTTATATCAAGAAAAAGCATCTACCTATTAAAACGCTTCACATTGCCGATCTCCTGGTTCAGGGTTGGAATGAATAAAAAGCTTTTCCAAGACAATCAATGATGTCAGTGGCGAGCATGGCTTCCTGCGAATGTTCTGCCGCCGCAAAATCTCCCGCTTTTCCATGTATATAAACGCCGAGCAGGGCTGCTGCTTCCGGTGGATATCGTTGCGAAAGCAATCCGGTCAATATTCCAGTCAGTACGTCTCCACTGCCGCCTTTTGCCATTCCCGCATTGCCGGTGCTGTTGAAGTATTTTTTCCCTCCCGGCATGGCAACCAGGGTATAATGTCCTTTCAGAATGATGATGACACCGAATTTTACAGCCATGGCACTGGCTTGTTCAATGCGTGCATAATCGTCTGATGATTCGCCAAAAACTCTGGCGAATTCAGCAGGGTGGGGGGTAAGAATAGAAAATGACGGAATTTTTTCGAGCAGGGTTTTGTGAGTTGCCAGCGTGTTGAGTGCATCTGCGTCTATCACCATTGGATATTCGGTAGAGTCAAAAACCGATGCGAGCAAATCCGCATTGGCGGAATGGTTTCCGAGACCCGGGCCGATTCCGATCGCCGAGTATTTTGCATTGAGTTTTACCGAACCGATATAATCGTTTTCTGCAGCGGTGATTACCATCGCTTCAGGCAGGGATGTCTGCACGATATCGCATCCGCACGCGGGAATAAAGCAAGTCAGTTTTCCGGCTCCTGATCTCAGGCATGCTTTTGCCGAAAGCACAGCTGCACCCATCATTCCTTTACTTCCTGCTATGATGGCCGCGTGTCCGTAATCACCTTTGTGACTGAACGATTTCCGCTTGCGAAAAAGCTGCGAAGCAATGTCTTTGCTGATAAAAAGATCTGTATCTGTCAGGGTTTCAATATAGCCGGGCTCCAGTCCAATGTCGAGTATATGCAGTTGGCCAATGGCATCTTCATTTTCCGGCAAAAGAAATGCTGGTTTGAAGCATTGAAAACTTAGGGTATGCGTTGCCGTTATGACCGTATTGTTTTTTGAACTGTGGTCGGGATTCAATCCGGACGGCAGGTCGATGGCAATCACTGCGCATTTCTGCGCATTGATGTGTTTGATTAGTTTCGCAGCAGAACCCTCTGCAGGGCGGTTTAGTCCCGTGCCGTAGATGGCATCGATGATAACAGTTCCTGATGCGACGACCGGAAAATTTTCTTCTGAATGAATATAGTGTGGCTGTATGGATGTCTCGTGCAGACGAGCAAGATTGGTTTGAAAATCTTCGGTTCCGGGCTTTCCGGTT
>JACMLD010000080.1 GCA_014379785.1 Chitinophagaceae bacterium | reverse complement strand
TGGTTATCGCCAAATTGCAGGATGGTCCTGTGAAAATCAGCGCAAAAACAGGCACATCAGGCAAAATCTTCGGAAGCGTTACTTCTTTGCAGATCGCCCGGGCAATTCGTGACCAGAAAGGTTATGATATTGACAGGAAAAGGATCAGCATTTCTGACGAAGTGAAGGAACTGGGTTCTTACAAAGCTGTTATTGACTTTGGCAGTGGTAAGAATACAGAACTGGATTTCGAAGTTGTAGCAGAATAATTGAATTTCCAGATATTGCAGAATCCGGGTTTCCCAAAAGGACCCGGATTTTTTTTGCCCTGCCGACCGGCGAAAGGCTCCGGGATAGGTTTCCTGAGGGGCAAAACGGTCAGGAGCCACGGGAATTACGGCGGATTTGGAGATGTCAAAATTTTGTGCAAAACCTTTCCCAATCTCGGATAATTCTATATCTTCGATCCGGCTTCCTAATGATCTTTACAGTTCCCATTGTTCTCTGAGCGTTTTCAACAAATGTTTTCCAGGGTTTAATGTCCACTGTTTTCATTTAGGGTTCTTTAATTTGTTTCACTCAAACTGTAAAAACATGAACATTTACGTTGGAAACCTCAGCTGGAATTTAACTGAGGAAGATCTCTCAAACATGTTCGCCCCTTATGGCGAAGTTGTATCTGCAAAAATCGTTACGGACAAATTCAACAACAACCGCAGCAAAGGCTTTGGTTTTGTAGAAATGACAAATGACACGGAAGGTCAGGCTGCGATTGCTGCTCTGAACGGAACTGAAGTTGATGGTCGTAACATCGTTGTGAACGAATCACAACCTAAGCCTGCCGGCAGCGGTGGCGGTGGTGGATTCAAGAAGCGTAGCTTCGGCGGTGGCGGCGGCGGCGGCGGAAGCCGTGGCGGTTACGGCGGTGGCGGCGGCGGCGGAAGTCGTGGCGGCGGTGGTGGTTATGGCGGCGGCGGAAGCCGTGGCGGTGGCGACCGTGGTGGCTACAACAGAAGAAGCGATTATTAATTTGCAACAGCAATCAATAATTTCAAAGTCCCGCTCTGCGGGACTTTTTTTTGTCACTCTCATTTTCTCAGAAATTATCTTACCTGTAGTTTCAGTGGTCTGAACCTGGTAGCATTGCTTTCGATCTCAACCACATAAATTCCTGCGCGGAGTTGATGGTCGTAGTTAATATGATTCAGTCCCGGTGCAAGTTGAACTTTTCGCGAATTGATCAGCCTGCCCGGCATATCGAAAATATTCACAACAAATTCTCCTCCATGCACAGAATAGATCTGCAAAATCAATTTCTCCATTTCCTTAACCGGATTCGGCAGAATCCTGAAATATTCATTTGTGAGTCCATTGGTTTTATAAATGATAAAGTTTTTGGTGGCTGTACATTTTAGGCTATCCGTCACCGTTAGTTGGTACATCCCGGCCGGCTGACCGGTGATAAAGGACTGTGAGCCTCCGTTGCTCCACTGATATGAAAATCCCCCGGTACCTCCTGCTACGGAGGAATGGATGCTGCCACCTGACTGATTCGTACTGGTAACGGTCCCTTCAATGTTCAGGGGTTTTGCCACCATGAGATGCGTGGTTATCACGGAATCGCAACCCGCCGGATTTTTCAGGGTCTTGTAATAAATTCCAGCATTGGATTGCCCTTCATAAGTGGCGCCTGCACAGATGGTTTTCAAGGTTACTGAAGTATCTGTACCCTGCCATGTTGGTTTCGAAGAAAAGGTATAGTCTTTCTCGGTTTCAGACATTCTGATTTTTGCGATGCCTCCTTCAAATCCGTAGATATTTGGAATGAAGCTGACCGGCAGATTCCAGCTGCCAAAGCCGACCCTGAAGCCGGTTTCAGTGAATCGGATCACGTTTGCCGTATCGAGCTTTCCGTTTGAGGTTCCGTTGACAAGCAATTCTATTCCAAGGTCCCCAAAGCTCAGACCGATGGTGTTCCACTGGTTCAATTTGAGTTTTCCGGCAGATTCCGGTGCGAGAGATCCGACCTTAAATGAATCTACTGTAAGCATGACCGCGCCTGCTTTTGTGAACTCGAGCACGAGTGGTCTGTTTGTATTCTGACCTTTTAAAATATATCCGGTATCTGGTACAGTGGATGGATTCGTACCGATTTTCTGATATGGATTTACAGGAAATATTTTTATTTCTAAAGTGCCTTTGCGAGGAAGACTTAAAATGGTTGATGGTTTAGTGCTCAGGTAAACCAGGTAGGGATAATAGAATTCACTCGCATCCTTTGGAAAATAGATTGCGTACTGGCAATGAAAATTGTTGACTATAGCTGAGTAAACGGGATATGTCCATTCTGTTGGGGGTTCAAGATTGTCGGTGAGTTCTTCAGCAATAACAACTTCACCGGCCGCAGTATCTTTCACACCATGGAAATCCCAGGAAGACAATTTAACCGGATATCTGCCCGGCTGAGAATATGTATGGATTGGGTTGCGGGCGGTATCTGTTTTTCCATCTCCAAGATCCCACAAGAATTTTCTACCACAATTTGTATTTGAAAAGAGGGTTATTTTTCTGCCGTCTGAGACCCCGGTCACTATCGGAGGCGTTCTTCTGAAAGTAACAGGCATGGTGTCTGAATGATACACGCATCCATTTAAAGTGCCTTTCACGACGAAGTTTCCAGAAGTGCCTACTCTTACAATTGCAGAATTTGCGTAGGGGAGAATGTTTTGTCCAATGTACCATTGGTATGTCATGCCAGCGGGTGCAGGAAGAATTCTTAACAAGATGGAGTCACCGGGACACATCTGTGGGTTTGGATTGCCGGTAAATTTCAGGGTCAGCGCAGCGTGGTCTCCGGCGGACCGGATAATATTTGTTCCATACTTATTTTCAACAGTGCAAAATGGAGCGATGCTGTATTCAAAAAACTTATCGCAGGTATTGATTTTAATTTTCAGACTGTCGGCGGTGGTGACTTCATAGTATATCCATTTTCTGGTAGTATTTGGTTTTATACCGATTCTGTATTTGGGTGAATTTTTTGTCCATTTTATGAGCATACTGGTGTCTGTCAGCAACGCAGAAAATCCGTGTACAGGCATATTTTCACATGCTGGCTGTCCGCAAACCTGCAGGCAGCTCACTGTATCGATAATGCTCCGCATGAGCGCGGGCGGATGAACGCCGAGTCCGGCAAGGAAATCAATTTTTGGACAATAACTCATGATCGTACCACCGGCCGCCGGCATGGGCGGACCGGGAGAACAGGTTCCTTCCTGTTGTGCGCAATTATCCATTGGTCCGCCGGGCCATGAGCAACTGTGTGAATGGGGAGCTCCGAGCTGGTGGCCGGTTTCGTGAGAAAAAATATAGATAGTAAATGAATAGGTCGGATAGGGATCATAAAGTCCGATGGCAACGGATGCAGCCACGCATATAGAATTTGCCTGACATGCGAGCCTGATGTCACCCCTTGCAGCTGCGTTGGAAATAGGGGTGCCGGTCATTGAGTGAGCGATATCAGCTTTCATGTGATTTCCGGATCTCCTCTCTTCCAGCAAGCGTGTATGAAAGTTATTAAGGTATGTTGTGATTCCCGTTACTCCCTGGTAGTTGTCGGGTCTGTCCCATATAAATATCTCACTGACTTCAAGGTGTATGCCTTCATTTTTATAAAAGATATTTGCGTTGTTGAACATGTCGAGCAGGTAGTCCACCACGGCATCTGCGTTACTTCCCAGGCCAGAATACAAGGCATAGGATGCTTCGAGGTACATCCTGACTGTTTTGCAGTTGTCGGGATCCTTTTGTGGGTTGAATTTCAGGTTATTCAAATTGGCCTCGTATTGTTTATCGTCCGTAGCACAACGGATTCCGGGGGGTTGTATCAGCAGGTCTTCGTGTTGATAAAGGTTTTGCAGGCCTGGCTGGCCTCTTACGTTGTCGATAAAGTACTGACCTTTTTTTGAAGTAAACATTCCCTGGATTCCGGTCTTTGCGAGCGAAAAGCCGGCGAGTGAATTCTCATCTCCTTTCACGAATCCCATATAATGATTCTCTGCTGACGGATGGTTGTGTATTTTTTTACCGGAGCTTGTGTTGACAGTGAAATCGTTTGTTGTGATCTTGTTTTTTGTCAGCTGAAGGATGGTTTCTGATTCAGCATGGGGAATGGTAAATTCTATATTTTGTTTCGTGGTGATTTGGTGGCGGTCGTTCTGGTAGTTGGCTGCTTCGAGGAGTGTGAATTTTCTAAGTGATGGGTAGAGTGCAGTTTTGATGTGGTTGTATTTGCCGGATGGAGTTCTTTCGAGTGGTTTGAATGATGTGGTTGGTTGTGAGAGGTATTGTTGTTTTGTAAGTTGAACTATCCTGTTTGGTTGCTGTGCGTTCAGGACATGCGGGAGCATGATGACAAGCAGGGATAAGGAAAGTTTCATACACTAAATTTAAGAATTGTGGCTCGGATGGCAAAGGGAAGTTGGGTTCACTGGTGGGCATAAAAAAACCCTTCAGGGTTACTGAAGGGTTTTTTTAATAAATATGGCAGTTACCTACTCTCCCGCATTGTTGTGCAGTACCATCGGCCATGAGGGGCTTAACTTCTCTGTTCGGTATGGGAAGAGGTGAACACCCTCGGAAAAGCCACCATAAGAAGGTAGTTCCGAAAAGGAAACTAAATAATGTACATATTGGAAAGTTGTAATACATAGTAAAAAAAATTATAGCGTACGGGCAATTTGTTCTACTAGAATTTACTATTACTTGTGTTACATCTGTAGCCTTTCAAAGTAATAGTCTCTGACGACCCTTAAAAGTAAAC
>JACMLD010000079.1 GCA_014379785.1 Chitinophagaceae bacterium | reverse complement strand
TTGAAATCATCGATGGTGCATTGGGTGATACGGCAGTTGTTTGCCAAATCCTTGCCTGCCTTGAATTCCATAACTGCGGTCTTGCCTGCATATCCATTCACAAAGTTGAATCCCTCTGCGACAATGAATGAACCGCCGAGATGAATACTGCTTACCCCGGTGAACCAGACTTTGCCATTTGTCTCCGCTTTTATTACCACGGGATTTTTTTCTGTTCCCTGACATCGCAATTCGATCACCGCATTTTTCCATTCGCCAGTCTTTAAGAGAATCGTATCTCCCGGTCTTGCGGAGGCGGCCGCTGACGTCAGTGCAACCTGGGTGCTGACTTTGATCTTGCGTGCTTCGCAAAACATTCCGAGAACTAACAATAGCGGGAGGAGGGTTAATATTTTTTTTCTCATGGAAGATTCACGAATGATGAGTTTTACTGGAAGTATATTTTCGGTCTGCTGGATGTTATCGCTGTTGTGCGCTGTTTCGATGAAAAGCTTTGCAGCGAGTTTGCCCAGTTCAAAGGAAGGTTGTTCAACACTTGAGATTCCTGGTGTCACGAGCGCCGTGATGGGCTCGTTGTTGAATCCCACCAGGCCGATGTCTTTTGGCATTTTCAAGCCTTTCTCTTTTATGGCCAGGAAAGCACCGATCGCCATGCGGTCGCTGATGGTAAAAATGGCATCGGGTCTTTTTTTCATTGCGAGCAGCTGCATGGTTGCCTGAAAAGCATCCTGCTGATTGAAATTGCAATGAATGATGAGTGATGGGTCATGCCCGATTTTGTTTTTTTTTAATGCCAGGAGATAGCCTTCCATGCGGCTGTTGCTGATGCCCAGATTTTTTGGTCCGGCGATGATAGCAATGCGTTTATAACCCTGGTCTATCAGGTGCTGTGTTGCTTGTAAACCACCGTCGGGATTGTCGATTCTTACACTTGGCGCTTCGATTTCGGGTATGAATCGATCGAAAATGACGGTTGGCAGATTCTTTTCCTGGATTTTACGGATATGGTCGAAAGATTTTGTTTCACTCGATACGGAAATGATAAACCCATCCACCAGGCTGTCCTGCAAACGCCTTGCGTTGACCATTTCTCTGCCAAAAGATTCGTTGCTCTGGCAGACAAGAACGGTATAGCCGGCTTCCAGCGCCACTTCGTCAATCCCTTTTACCATGGTGGAAATGACGTAGTCGAGGTTTGGTACCAGTACGCCGATATTATGAGTTTGTTTGTCCTTGAGGCTGAGTGCAAGGCGACTGGGATGATACTTTAGTTTTTCAGACAGAGCCAGTACTGCCTCGCGTGTTTTCACACTCACATCCGGCGCATCGCGCATCGCCCGCGACACGGTAGAAACAGAGAGATTGAGTTCTCTCGCAATATCTTTTATGGTGGCGGGTCGGTCCATCAGCAATAGTAGTTAAAGCTATTGAAAGCATTCTGTTGAAACGGTCTTCATTTTTCCGGTAACGATACCGGTGAAAAAAAAATATTTTCTTTTAAAACGCAGTATTATTGACAAAAGAAAATCATGACAGAGCAGCGAAGATCGGCCGGAAACTTCATCCGTGATACAGATAAGGATTGGGAAACCGTCGGTAAGGGTGTAACCAGAAAAGTGCTGGGTTATGACGAAAGAGTCATGATGGTAAGAGTGGCATTTGAAAAAGGCGCTGTGGGCGAACCTCACAGTCATCATCATACGCAGGTTACGCATATAGAATCCGGCGTTTTCGAGGTCACGATCGGCGATGAGACACAAACGCTCGGTGCTGCCGATTGTTTTTATATTCCGCCAAACTTCGTTCACGGTGTGGTGTGTCTGGAAGCCGGTGTACTGGCCGATGTCTTCAGCCCGATGCGAGCAGATTTCATTT
This sequence comes from Chitinophagaceae bacterium, assembly GCA_014379785.1. Taxonomy (GTDB): domain Bacteria; phylum Bacteroidota; class Bacteroidia; order Chitinophagales; family Chitinophagaceae; genus JACMLD01. Next base: position 755 of record JACMLD010000079.1, on the reverse strand, counting down.
GAGAATATTTTACCTTAGTGGAAAATAAGGAAATGACAGCTGAAGAAAATTTTGCAAAGCTCGGACTGGTATTGCCCCCTGCACCGAAACCGCTGGGCGTTTATAAGCCTTTGCTGGTGGATGGCCGGTTGGTTTATTTGTCGGGACACGGACCGGTAAACGCTGATGGCACCCTCATTCTTGGCAGGGTGGGCAAAGAGCTCGATGAAGAAGCGGGTAAGCTGGCTGCGCGGCAGGTTGGACTGACTTTGTTATCTACCATCCGTACGCAGCTGGGCAGCCTTGACAGGATCAAGCGGGTGATAAAGGTGTTGGGTATGGTCAGTTGTGATGCGGATTTTGAAAAGCATCCTTATATCATCAATGGCTGCAGTGAATTGTTTGCTGCGGTTTGGGGTGTGGACAATGGCATTGGTGTAAGAAGCGCCGTGGGAATGGGCTCTCTGCCGGGTGGTATTCCGGTTGAAATTGAAGCATTGTTTGAGTTGCATTGATTCCCGGTTATTCATTTACGTTATAAAGTTTTTTATGGCATGGTATGAGGTGAAGAATGCGGCGATGATAGACAGTCCGGCCCTTTTGCTTTACCCGGATCGAATGCGGAGAAATATCCGGAAGGCGATCGGGATTGTCGGCGAAGTGAAGCGGTTACGTCCGCATGTGAAGACAAACAAGATAGCGGAGGTTTGCCGGATGATGATGGAAGAGGGTATTGAAAAGTTTAAATGCGCTACCATCGCAGAAGCGGAGATGCT
>JACMLD010000078.1 GCA_014379785.1 Chitinophagaceae bacterium | reverse complement strand
TTTTTGTGAGGAACTGCCATCCGCCGCCACTGACGCGGATTTCGAAGGGGTAGAATTCACTCTGGTATTTTTCTACTATGCCTTCCATGGCGGCTTCCACCTGGTCGAGGACAATTTTGTCTTCCATGAAGCTAAATGCGTTGTTTATGATATCAGTGATTTCGAGAGTAGACAGCGGTCTTTCGCTGGCAAATATCACCGCTTCTATATGTGGTATGATTCCAGAAATTTCCATAAGATGAAAATAGAAAATGTTACCCGGCTGAGCTGGATAACGATTCATTAGTTATACCCAAAAAACTCAGATTAGCCATTCAGCGCTGCGGCACCGCTGACGATTTCAGTGAGCTCAGTGGTAATGGCTGCCTGACGCGCACGGTTGTAAGAAATCTTGAGAGACTTCAGCAACTCGTTCGCATTTTCGCTGGCCTTATCCATCGCTGTCATCCTTGCTCCGTGTTCGGATGCATTGGCGTCCAGAATGGCTTTGAAGAGCTGGGTGTTAAGAATTTTCGGCATCAGCACGGCAACGAGTTCTTCCTGAGAAGGCTCAAAAATAAAGTCTGCCTTTGTGCCGCCTGGTTTCTTCTCCAGTTTTGGTATGGGGAGAAAGCGTTCTACGCTGAAACGCTGTGTGGCTGCGTTTTTGAATTCGCTGTATACGATTTCAATTACATCAAATTCCCTGTTTTCGAATGCTTTTACAGCAGCCTGTGCAGTCTTCTGTACGTTTTCGAAAGTCAGGTTGAGAAATATATCACGGTGAGTATCGTCTGCCTTATAATTAAGTTTTGTAAAATGTTCATAGCCTTTCTTACCGATATTCCAGATCTGCACATTTCCCCTGGCATATTGCTCAGGATACTTTTCCGCTATGGTGAGCTTGGTAAGTTTTATAACGTTGGAATTGTAAGCGCCTGCCAGTCCGCGATCACTGGTGATAGCGATAAAAAGAACCTTTTCTACCGGTCTTTCCTGTGAAAGTGAACCGCCTACTTCGCCCTCGCTGTTGCTGACGATATTGCTGAGCATTTCCTGTAATTTCCTGGCGTATGGGCGCATCTGCGTGATGGCATCCTGGGCACGACGTAATTTTGCCGCACTTACCATTTTCATGGCTTTGGTGATCTGCTGTGTACTCTGAACTGATTTTATCCGGTTACGAACCTCTTTTAGTGCACCGCTCATGGTAGATTACAGGTTGATTTCGGCCGCAAAGGTAGGGCATGGTGCCTGAAATTCCATTGCCGTTTTGAAAAATGTAAAATTACCCATTTTAGGGTATAGGAAATGGTGATTTCTCATAGTAGATTTGCGGACTGAGTTACAATTGTAACCTGTTTTTAATCACATCTCGTTTCAATCCCCGTATCCATTGACTACTATTATTAAATTTTTGACGTGCCCGCCCTTAACCTTAGACCATGAAATCGAAACTTGCCTTACCGGCTTATTGGGGGATTCTGCATAGTGTATCAGACTGGGTTGCCGGTTATCTGCTGGCAAGTTACGCGCTCACCAATTCTTCTCAGCACTCAATTACAGCGCTCGGACTCTATCTTTTGCTCGCTTTCGCGGGACAAATACCCTTGAAATTCGTCCTCAACCGCTTCGGAAATCTGAAGGTTTTCTCCATTATATCGGTTTTTTTGCTCACAATGGCTGCTCAACTTGCGTTTTTGCACGGGTTTGCTGCCATTCTGGTTGCCGGAATCGCTTCCGCAGGCATTCACCTGGCAGGCAGCACTACCAACCTGCTTTGCAAATCTGATCGAAAATCCATCCCCGGAATGTTTGCGTTTCCCGGTGTTGCCGGATTCGCAATAGGTGGTCTGAGTGGCGCCATGCCGCAAATGTATCTCTACGGGGTTATTACTGTACTGGTTATCGCTGCTACGCTTGTTTTCAAGGAGCAGTTTCCGGTCTACCGTCAGAACAGCCATTCCCGTATTTCTGCGCTGGAAGTGGCCATCACCAGCATGAGCCTGGGTGTGTTGGTTGCCGTTTCAAAGGTGCCAGTATTTGGGCTCCCTGATATCAATACTGAACTTGCTAATGCAACAGTCTATTATCTCCTGGTGACGATTGCAGTGTCTGGGATGCTTTTCGCAACCGTACTGCTGCTGAATCGTATCAACTGGATGCGCCTCGGCTCAAAATAAGCTTGTTTTTGCCGGCATTTTTACCGCACTTCACACATCCTTTTCTCACCTTTCGCCGTTCATCACTCTCCACTCTATTCCTTACCTTTGCCGTCCTGTCAATTTGGCGAAGCACCTCTTTGTAGCACCCTTTTTGACTGACAAAAGCTTAATTCTAAAAAGTAACAGAATATATGTTAGGTTTTATAACAAAAATGTTTGGCGGAAGCAAGTCGGAAAAGGATGTGAAGTTGATTGAACCGGTGGTTGAACAGATAAATAAGTATTTCGACTCATTTCAATCGCTCGGCAATGACGCACTGCGAAACAAAACGAATGAATTTCAGGAAAGAATAAAAAAACATCTTCACACGATTGATGGAGCAATTGCAAAGCAGAAAGAAGAGGCTGAAGCATTGCCTGTTTCTGAAATGCAGCAACGCGATGAATACTATCAGTTGATAGACAAACTCGTTCGTGACCGCGACGAGCAGATTGAAGTCATCCTCAAAGAAATCACCCCTGAAGCTTTTGCTGTTGTAAAAGAAACATCCAGAAGGTTTAAGGAAGGCACATCCCTGAGGTCCACCGCAACGGAGCTCGACAGACAACTGAGCACTAAAAAAAGTCATATTACCATAGAAGGAAATGAATCGGTTTTCAGCAGTTCATGGACCGCCGGCGGCGGACAGGTTACATGGAACATGGTACATTACAATGTACAGCTGATTGGTGGAGCCGTCCTGCACTCCGGAAAAATTGCGGAAATGGCCACCGGCGAAGGTAAAACACTGGTATCTACGCTCCCCGCCTATCTCAATGCCCTGGCGGGTGAAGGCGTACACATCGTGACCGTCAACGATTACCTGGCGAGAAGAGACAGTGAATGGAACGGGCCGATATTCGAATGGCTTGGACTTACTGTTGACTGTATCGACAAACACCAGCCAAATACCGAAGACAGAAGGAGAGCATACCAGGCTGATATCACCTATGGTACAAACAACGAATTCGGTTTTGACTATCTGCGTGATAACATGGTACACACCCCCGATGAAATGGTACAACGCAAGCATCATTTTGCAATGGTGGATGAGGTGGACAGCGTTTTGATTGATGATGCGAGAACGCCGTTGATCATTTCAGGTCCAGTACCAAAAGGCGATGAACAACAATACCAGGCGCTCAAACCAAGGGTTTTACAACTAGTGGAAGCACAGCGTCAGGTGACGAATAAATATCTGATAGAAGCGAAAAAGAAGTTCGCCGAAGGTGATGACGATCCAAAAAGTGGTGGACTCTCCCTCATGCGCGCGTTCCGCGGTCTTCCGAAAAACAGCGCGCTGATAAAGTTTCTCAGCGAACCCGGAATCCGTGTCAAACTGCAGAAAAGTGAAAACTATTACCTCGCCGATCAGAGCAAGGAAATGCCGAAGGTTGACGAAGAATTGTATTTTCATATTGATGAAAAGCAAAACCAGGTGGACCTTACCGACCGCGGGCTTTCCATGATCACCCGCTCCGGTGAAGACCCCGAGTTTTTTGTATTGCCGGACATCAGTGTGAAACTTGGTGAACTTGACAAAGAAGTGAACCTGGACCCCGATGAAAAACTGCACAGAAAAGAGGCGATTCTGAATGAATATTCCATAAAAGCGGATCGCATCCACACCGTGCAGCAATTGCTCAAGGCATATACATTATTCGACAAGGACATTGAATATGTAGTGATGGAAGGACAGGTAAAAATCGTAGATGAGCAGACAGGTCGTATTCTTGATGGCCGAAGATATTCCGATGGCCTCCACCAGGCGATCGAAGCAAAGGAAAATGTGAAGATTGAAGCTGCCACGCAGACCTATGCGACCATTACCCTGCAGAACTACTTCAGAATGTACCATAAGCTGGCAGGTATGACCGGTACTGCCGAGACCGAAGCCGCAGAGCTTTGGGACATCTACAAACTCGACGTAGTGAAGGTGCCGACCAATGTAACACCTATCAGAAAAGACAATCAGGATCTCGTTTATAAAACAAAGCGTGAAAAATACCGCGCCGTCATTGATGAAATTGAAGCCTTGCGAAATGCAGGACGTCCGGTTCTCGTGGGTACAACAAACGTAGAGGTGAGTGAGTTGCTTGCAAAAATGTTGCAGGGTAAAAAAATCCCGCACAATGTTTTGAATGCGAAACAACATGCGCGGGAAGCACAGGTGATTGCTGAGGCAGGACTTGCCGGTTCCGTCACCATCGCCACCAACATGGCTGGTCGTGGTACGGATATCAAACTCGGACCAGGTGTGAAAGAAGCGGGTGGCCTGGCCATCATCGGTACAGAACGCCATGAAAGCCGCCGTGTAGACAGGCAGTTGCGCGGTCGTGCCGGTCGCCAGGGTGATCCGGGTACATCGCAATTTTATGTTTCACTCGAAGATGAGCTGATGCGTTTGTTCGGCAGCGACCGGATTGCCGGACTGATGGATAAATTCGGTTACAAGGAAGGTGAAGTGATTCAGCATAGCATGATCACCAAGAGTATCGAAAGAGCACAAAAGAAAGTAGAAGAAAATAACTTCGGCATACGTAAGAGATTGCTGGAATACGATGACGTGATGAACAAGCAGCGTAAGGTGATTTATGAAAAAAGAAACCACGCACTGTTTGGAGAAAGACTGGCGCTTGACCTCGACAACTCATTCTTCAGTGTTGCCGATGGCCTGGTTACCTCTTACAAACTCGAGGAAGACTACGAAGCATTTAAGCTGGCAGTGATTGTTTATTTCGGAATGGAGTCTTCACTCACAAAGGAAGAACTGAGCAAAGGAAGCCAGAACGACCTTGCGGAAAGAATCTACCAGGAAGCTTCTGCCACCTACCAGAGAAAAGTCAGCGAGCTCGGCAAGCAGGCGGTTCCAATTTTTAAAAATATCCGGAGCACACAGGGTGCGCATATCGAAAATGTGCTGGTTCCTTTCAGCGACGGCAGGAAAGTGATACAGACTCTTGCCAATATGAGCCTGACGATCGATACGGAGGGAAAAGAACTGGCAAATTCTCTCGAAAGAACCATCACACTTGCCATGATCGACGATGCCTGGAAAGAACATCTCCGTTCTATGGACGATCTGAAACAAAGTGTGCAGACGGCATACCTCGAACAGAAAGATCCGCTGGTCATTTATAAGGTGCATGCCTTTGAGTTGTTTAAACAAATGGACAGCGAAGTAAACCGCGACATCGTCAGTTTCCTTTCACATTGCACGCTGCCGCAGCCCGAACAGAACCAGGCTCCGATAAAAGAGGGTCGTGAGCAGAAGACAGATATGAGCAGGCTTCATGCAAACAAAGAGGAAATCGATGCGGCAGGAGATGACTACGCTGCCAATGAAAAGGATTATTTCGACCCTTCACAAGGTGGTGATACTGCCGTGAAGCAGGAGCCAATCAAAGTTGGACCGAAAGTGGGAAGAAACGATCCTTGTCCATGCGGTAGCGGTAAGAAATTTAAAAACTGTCATGGTGCATAACGATACCAACAGTTAACATAAAAAAAATGGCTCCTTTCTGGGAGCCATTTTTTATTCAGTCATTTCGACCGAAGGGAGAAGCGATGAGGGTGGAGAAATCCCCTGCAATCAGGTAGCTTGTCAGCGGCTGGGGATGTCTCGGCTTCGCTCGACATGACCGTCATTCCGACCGAGCGCAGCGAGTGGAGGAATCCCCAGCTATTACGTGGTGACGATGCTATTTCCCAATCCCATACTTATGCTGATACCGATCGTATAACTGTTTGTGCTTGTCTGTCAGATTGATCTCACGGCCCTGAATAAACGCATTTGTGATGATGCTTGTTTTCATATCAAGTATATCTCCTTCACTGATGACAATGTTTGCATCCTTTCCGGCCTCAAGAGATCCGGTCTTATCTGCAATGCCAAGAATTTTTGCTGCATTGAGCGTGATGGCGGTCAACGCCTCTTCCTTTGTCAGGCCATAAGCTGCTGCTGTACCTGCATTGAAAGCGAGGTTGCGGCTGCGGGTATTCTGATCGTCGTCGTTCAACGCAAACAAGACGCCTGCTTTCTGCAGGGCTGCTGGTGTTTTATAGGGCTGATCCACGTCATCGTCTTCGGTAGTCGGAAGACTGTGTTCCTGGCTAAGTATTACCGCAATATTGCTTTGTTTAAGCAGATCAGCAATCTGCCAGCTTTCACTGCCGCCAACGATCACCACATCAAATCCAAACTCCTTTGCAAAATCAACTGCTATCAGCATTTGTTTTACCAGGTCGCAATGAACAAACAGTTTCTGTGTTTTAGCGAAGAGGCCTTTCACTGACTCATACTGAAGGTTCACTTCATCATGTGTGGATTCTGCCAGGTAAGATTTCGCTTCGCGGAAAAAGGATTTTACAGATTCAATTCTGTCGAGTGCCTGTCTAACCGGGTCACCTGAAGGTTGTCCGAGACCGAGGAAAGCAGCGAAGCGGCTTTGTCTGGTGATCAGCGTTGGCATATTGAAATGCATCGCGTTTTCCATTTTGTATGCTGCATCTTCCCAGTTCCACGCATCCAGCTGCACTACTGATGAAGTGCCTGTGATAAGTCCGCCCTGTGGGGCAACGTTTACCAGCAGAATACCGTTTGTGCGCAGGGTGCCAATGATTCTTGAATCACTGTTGTATGCTACGATCGATCGGATATTTGGATTGAAATCCCCGATTTCCTGAAAGTCGTTTGATGCTCTCACACCCGATGCGATTTCGCGCAGGCCGAGGTCTGAATTGGACAGTATCAAACCCGGATAGACATGCTTGCCTTTTGCATCTACCACCTTTGCATTATCGCCGGTTGCCGCTATGCCCGCGCCAACCTGTTCGATCTTTCCATTGTTGATCTTTACGGTGCCGTTGCTGATCACCTGGCCATTGCCCACATGTATGGTTGCATTGGTGATGAAGATGAGTCCTTTCGATTCCTTTGCCGGATATACATCGTCCTGCGCAAAAAGCGGTGCCAGGCAGAACAATGCATTTATTAATATGATGATTTTTTTCATTGCTGATGATTTTAGTGGTTTGCATTTAATGCATCGTCTCCGTCTACTTCAAGAATGCCATGCTCATGTGCATGATCGCCACAGTTGAGGAGTACCTGGAAGCTTGGAGTGGCCGGTCCCATTGGAGCACCAGTTCTTTTTTCACCAAGCATTTTCTGCACCAGGCGGTTTCTCTCCACGCTGATTTTCTTTCTGGTTTCTTTGTCTGCTTCGCGGTCGAATTCCACCACACCGTCAACAATGGTTTTTTCAGCCATTGCGTAGATGCTTAGTGGATGAGCACTCCACAGTACGAGGTCCGCATCTTTTCCGGTTTTGATACTACCTACCCTATCAGAAATATGCAGTGCGATGGCCGGATTGATGGTCACCATTTTGAGGGCATCTTCTTCAGACATACCCGCATACTTCACGCTTTTAGCGGCTTCCTGATTGAGCCTGCGAGCCATTTCAGCGTCGTCTGAATTGATACATACATTCATGCCAACCCGCTGCATGATAGCTGCATTCTGCGGAATGGCATCCTGCACTTCCACTTTATAAGCCCACCAGTCGGAGAATGTAGAGGCTGTGGCACCGTGTGTTTTCATTTTATCGGCTACCTTATAACCCTCAAGTATATGCGTAAATGTATTGACCTTGAAGCCAAACTTTTCTGCTACACGAAGTGTGGCTGTTATTTCGCTCTGAATATATGAGTGGCAGGTAATAAACATTTTGCTGTTCATGATCATAGAAAGCGCTTCGAGCTCCAGATCTTTTCTCACCGTGTTCCATGGTGAAGCAGCAGTGCCTTTCTTACCTTTTCCGGCTTCTGTTGCCTTTTTTATTGCATTCTGGTAGTCAGTCGCACGCTGGAAAGCATCCACCAGCACTTCTTCAACACCCATACGCGTGTCGGGGAATCGGTTGTTGCCTTGTGTGGCCGTGGTACGTTTTACGTTTTCACCAAGCGCAAATTTTATGAATGGATCCCAGTTTTTAAATTTCAGATCTTCGTCATTTACACCCCAGCGGAGTTTGATGAGTTGTGTCTGTCCGCCAATCGTATTCGCCGACCCGTGCAGGATATGTGAAGTGGTGACTCCACCGCTCAATGGTCTGTAGATATTGATATCGTCCGGATTGAGGTTATCGGCAATCCTTACTTCAGATGTTACAGACTGCGCTCCTTC
>JACMLD010000077.1 GCA_014379785.1 Chitinophagaceae bacterium | reverse complement strand
TCTTTTACCGTGATCTCCCGGCTTTTTAAAACTTCATCTTTCTGCAGGGCGAAACCGAGCAGCTGTACAAGCTGTTTTTCGTCCAATGCCTTCAGAACATAAACGAGGCATCGGCTCAAAAGCGCGCTGTTGACTTCAAAAGAAGGGTTCTCGGTGGTGGCACCGATCAGAGTCACGGTTCCTTTTTCAACAGCACCAAGCAATGCGTCCTGCTGACCCTTATTGAAGCGGTGTATTTCATCGATAAACAAAATGCAGTTTGCTTTTGTGCGGGCTGTCTCTATGACTTCACGAACGTCTTTGACCCCGCTACTGATAGCGCTCAGTGTAAAAAAAGGAACGTTGAGTGTCTGCGCAATGATATTCGCGATGGTTGTTTTGCCTACTCCGGGTGGGCCCCAGAGAATCATAGAAGGCACCTTGCCTTTTTCTATAGAAGTACGAAGAATGCTTCCTTTTCCCGTAAGATGATCCTGCCCCACAAGCTCTTCTAAGGTTGTCGGTCTCAATCGCTCTGCCAATGGAATTGCCATGAGCAAAGTAACGAAAAAGGGAAGATTACTGAACGTGCTTGTTGAGAAAGGTCTTGATCTTATCGAAAGAATCAAGCAGCGGCAGACCGGTCCACCCGTGGCCTTCCAATGGATAGAAAACATACTCATTCTGCACGCCAAGCGTATTGAGTTTATCACGCATCAGTATGCTCTGAGATGCCGGCACCAGTGGATCTGTGCCACCCTGAAGCAACATGGTTGGCGGTGCCTGAGCGGTCGCAAAATTGTATGGACTCGATTGAGAATAGATTGTTGGATTGAGCGCAGGCGTTGTACCTGTGACGCCGACAAGCAGGAGATTGATCAGGGGGGTTGGCGGATTGTTGTAAAGACTGATCAGTTCGGTTGGGCCGAAAAAGGAAACGACGGCTTTCGCTTTCACCGGCAGGGGATATTTATAAGCCTGTAACAAAGCAAGGTGTCCGCCCGCACTGGCGCCGATAAAAGCCCATTTGTCGGAAATATTGTACTCTGCTCTTTTCGAATAAACATATTCCACTGCTGCCTTCACATCGTTTTCCTGTGCCGGAAAAAGATTCGTATTATTTACCACCAGCCGGTAATTGATATTAACCACAGCGTAATTGGGAAGCAATTGCTGCAAAGCGGTAACGGATGGATCGAAGTCTGCTTTATCGCCTTCGTTCCATCCGCCGCCATGTATCATAAAAGCTACCGGTGTACTGCCAGCAGATCGGTTGGCAGGAAGGTAGATATCAAATTTCTGTTTTGCATCTGCACCGTAGGATTCATTTTTCAGTGTTTTCGCCTGACTGGTAGTACCAGGATCATTGTCTTTTTCAGTGCACGAAAAAATGGACAGTGCAATACAAATCAGAAATGCATATTTCATATATAATTATTAATCAGATTTTCCAGGTATTCCTGTCGACCGCTGAGCGTTTTTGGTTCACCGTTGGCTGCAGCAAAGTCGCGAAGGTCACTGAGTGATAGCTTACCCTGTTCAAAATCCATGCCTTTACCGCTTGAATACGATGCATATCGGTCTTCCCTGATTTTTTTATAATCAGATTTTGTTAAAATCGCATCTGCGGTGATCAGCGCCCTGGCGAAAGCATCCATTCCACCCACATGCGCGTAAAAGATGTCTGCAGGATCGGTTGAATTTCGACGGATCTTGGCGTCGAAATTGATTCCGCCTCCCTGAAATCCGCCGGCTTCCAGAATAACCAGCATGGCCTCCGTCAGTTCCTGTACATTGTTTGGAAACTGATCCGTATCCCATCCATTCTGATAATCACCTCTGTTGGCGTCAATAGAACCGAGCGTACCAGTATCGGCGGCCACCTGCAACTCGTGCTGGAATGTATGGCCGGCAAGGGTTGCATGATTCACCTCTATATTGAGTTTGAAATCATTCAGTAAATCAAATTGTCGCAAAAATCCTATCACAGTGGCGGAATCGTAGTCATACTGATGTTTCGAAGGTTCACATGGTTTTGGTTCAATGAAAAACGTGCCTTTGAAACCATTCTGACGGGCATAATCTTTTGCTTTGTGAAGAAACATCGCCAGGTGCTCCTGTTCTTTTTTCATATTGGTATTCAAAAGACTCATATAACCTTCTCTTCCACCCCAGAACACGTAATTTTCGCCTTTCAATTCAATCGTAGCATCCAGTGCGGCTTTGACTTGTGCACCTGCATGTGCGAGCACATGAAAGTCAGGATTGGTGGATGCACCATTCATATATCTTCTGTGTGAAAAAAGATTGGCTGTACCCCAGAGCAGTTTCACACCGGTGTCTGCCTGCTTCTGTTTGGCATATGCGGTAATGGCTTGCAATCTTTTTTCATTGTCGGCCACATCATTTGTAAAATCAACCACGTCAACGTCATGGAAGCAATAGTATTCCATGCCTAGTTTGGTGATCAGTTCAAATGCCGCGTCCATTTTATCTTTCGCGCGATCGACAGCGTCGGATTTTGCATTCCAATCGAACAAATGTGTACCCTCTCCAAAGGGATCAGAGCCATTATTGGAGAACGAATGCCAGTATGCACAGGCAAAACGCAGATAGTCTTTCATAGGTTTTCCCGCCACCACTTTTTTCGAATCGTACCACCTGAATGCAAGTGGATTGTCGGTTTTCGGGCCTTCGTATTTGATGGCTGCAATTCCTTTGAAATATTCATTCATAATGTTGCTGTTTAGTCGATTTGATTATTCAATAGTGCTTTCCATTCCTGGAAAATCGTTTCATATATTTTTGTGTCAGTGGGCTCAATCAGTTGTAGTGGCTTCATGGAAAATGCCTCTTTCGGTGATGCATAAACGCCTGCACCAATTCCTGCGCCCATGGCAGCTCCTACGCTGCCGTCGCTGGGATAAAACTCCACAGGAACACCGGTGGTGTTTACAAACGCTTCGGTGAAAAGACTGCTCAGGAAAAGATTCGCCTTGCCTACGCGTATCACTCTCGGATTCATTCCGTTTTCGCGCATAATGTCAAGCCCGTATCGGAATG
>JACMLD010000076.1 GCA_014379785.1 Chitinophagaceae bacterium | reverse complement strand
CTTAAAATCACCGTTATCGTTTGTTGTAGTTCCCGAAGAAGTGCCTTTGACCATGACCGTTGCGTTCGGGACCGCATTGCCATTTGCGTCTGTTACCTTGCCGGTAATAGACCTTTGCTGGGCAAGAAGTTGTACAGACAGCAGTACAACCCCCAGCAGGAAGATTAGTTTTCTCATGTGTGTTGTTTGATTTACTAGAATTTCAAATTTATATGATAAACGGACATCTAGCTAAATAAATGACAACTATCGCTTGTAAACGCTGCAAACAAGATAAACAACCTTATTTTTTGGACCGGATTGTACTGATCAAAAGCGCGGGAAGAAGAATGAGATTTGTAAGGGTGGCAACTATCAGGGTGAGTGAGGTGAGCCAGCCCAGCGCCTGGGTGCCCCCAAAACCACTGAAGCAGAAAATAACAAAGCCTACTATCAGCACGAGAGAGGTATAAATTATCGAAATGCCAGTGGTATGAATGGTGTCTATTACCAGCTTTTTCTGCTCCTGCTCATTTCCGGTCTGCTCCTGTTTGTAATTGACCAGAAAACGGATAGTAATGTCAATGGCAATGCCAAGCGCAACGCTGAAGACCAGCACGGTGGACGGTTTGAGTGTGACGCCCGCCCAGCCCATGACTCCCGCCGTAATAACGAGTGGGATAATATTGGGGATCAAAGAGCAGAAAAGAATTCTGAGCGACTTAAAAAGATAGAGCATACATAGCGTGATGAGGATAAAGGCGTAGAGCACACTGTCCTTCAAGCCACGGATGATAAAACTCGTTCCTTCCAGAAATGTTACCGATGTGCCGGTAAACGCAACACTATAGCGCGATGTATCGAAATGACGTGTCGCCTCCACTCCCAGTTTATCCATTAGTTCCGGCAACCTTTTACTGCCGACATCTGCCATATTCACACTGATCCGCGCCTTCTGCTTGTTGCTGTCCATAAACGAACTGATCAGCCTGGTGAAAGTATTTTTGCCCGATGAATCCGACCTTGTATTGAGATAGGAAGAAAGAAAGCTGATGTCAAAAGAATTCGGAATGCCATAGTTACTGCTGTCGCCGTCATAATACGCCTGTCTGGCAAATTTCAAACCTTCTACTATTGACAACGGTCGCGCCATCTCCGGTTGAGCGGCGATGAATTGGGAGAATGAGTCAATCTTTTCAAAGGTGAGCAAAGGATTTTTTCGCATGCCGTTTTTCTGCTTTGTGTCAATTACTATTTCCAGCGGCATCACTCCCTTGAAATTTGATTCAAAATATTTCAGATCCCTGAATATCTTGTCTTTTTTAGGAAGATCGTCTACGATAAAACCTTCTGACCTCAGCCTGGTAATTCCAACAATCGAAACCGCAACGACGGCAATGGTTCCAATGTAAATCCACTTGCGGTGGTTGAGCGCCCAATGTTCCAGTTTATCAAGCACTGCAAGCAACCATGGATTGTCGAGGTACTTTGTATGCCTGCTTTTTGGTGCCGGCAGATAACTCAGTACAGACGGGATAAGAATGAACGAAATAAAGAATATCACCATGATATTTATTCCTGCCACCACACCAAACTCTTTGAGGATGGCGCTTCTCGTAAGCGCGAACACTGCAAAACCAATCGCCGCAGCGATATTGCAAAACAGGGTTACAATGCCCATCTTGCTTACCATCTGGATCAGCGCACTCTTCTTATCGCCTGTAGCATTGTAAGCAAGATGATATTTATTCAGAAAGTAAATACAGTTTGGAATGCCGATGACTACAATCAATGGCGGTATCAGCGCATTTAGCAATGTAATGCTGTATCCAAAAAGATGCATGGTGCCGAGACTCCAGATCACGCCTATGATTACCACTGCCAGAGAAAGCAGCATGGTAGAAAAGCTGCGAAAGAATACAAGGAGGATCAGTGCGGACAGAGCCAGTGAACCAAAAAGGAACCACTTCATTTCCTTCGACACACGTTCCGCCAGTTGCGTTCTAATCAACGGCAGTCCGCTGTAATGCATCTCCGTTCCGGACGCGGTTCCAAAAGAATCGGCCATGGCAACAATCTCACCCACCAGCCTGGTGCGTGCTTTTGAATTGATCATATCACGGTTTACCCTGACCGCAGTGAGATAGCTGTCTGTAGCAGGATTGTACAATATGGTACGATAAAAAGGCAGTGTCCTGAACAATGCCGCTCCGCTGTCGATCACCGTCTGACTGAGCGGTCCATCACCGGGGAAAACGGGCACAGCCTGCAGTCTTTCCGTCGCAGCATTTTTGACGAGGTTAACGGATGTGGTAACACTCAGCACATCTTCGACTCCCTTTATTGTTTTGAGCGAACTATTCAGTTTTTGAAACTGGTTGAAGGTTTTCTCAGTAAAAATGGTTTTGCTGGTAAATCCAATCACCAGCATATTGCCGTCTTCTCCAAACTCCTTTCTGAAGGCCTGGTAAGTGAGGTATTTTTGATTGTCAGTGGGAATGGCGCGCGAGAACTCGTAGCTGAGTTCAACTTTGGACGCCTGCCAGGCCATAAAGGCAGTAGAAACAAACAAGATCAAAAGCAGTAATAACCGGTTTCTTAAGACAAAGTGTGCAACACGTTCCCACATAAGCTTGTATTTTTCAGATATCCTGTTTGATTACAAAGAAAACCATTTTCACGCCAATCTGCTCGCCCATAATTCTATTTAATAACTTTGAAGACAATGCGATTACTCACACATCTTGTTCTGATTTTCATTCTTACCCTTCCCCTGTCCTCAAATGGACAGCAGCAGCCAGTCGGGCAATGGCGTGAACATCTTTCCTATACCAGGGCAATCCGGCTTGCCATTGGTGATGAACGCATTTTCTGCGCCACCCCACAATCGCTGTTTACATTGAACCCCTCTGACAACAGCATTGAAAAATACAGTCGCATCAATGGACTTTCAGAAACAGGCATCAGCACCATTGATTGGGATGGCAAAAGGAAACAGTTGGTCATTGCCTTTTCAAACAGCAACATAGACATTCTTACCTCTGCGGGCATTGTCAACATCGATGATTTCAAAATAAAAGACCTGCCCGCGGATAAAACCATTTATGCCATTTATTGCCAGGATGATTTTGCGTGGCTTTCAACAGGCATGGGCATCGTAGTGGTAGATCTTTTGAAATACGAAGTAAAGGACACATATATTATAGGCAGCGCGGGAAGTTTTGTAAGAGTGAACGGAGTGGCGCAATCAGGCACCGCTATTTTTGCTGCCTCAGATGAAGGATTGAAAACCGCACCTGCAAACGGAGTCAACCTCTCGGACTACCGCAACTGGCAACTGATCACCGGCAGCGGGTTGTCTGCCGGTCCGGTAAGAGATGTAAAACTTTTCTCCGGAAAACTGGTGGTGCTAAAAAATGATTCACTGTTTTTGCAGTCAGGGGTTTCGTGGACTCCGTTCTTTTCACCCGGCAGTCCGATCAGCAGCATGAGTGTTTCGGAAAACAAATTGCTGGTGACGCTCAGTGGACAAACCAATCCATCTGTGATCAGCCTGAATGCGGCAGGCGTGCCTGAAAATAACCTGCAACATGCTCTCCTGCGCAGTCCTTTGCAGGCCAAACTCTGGCAGAACACGGTATGGGTGGCAGATTCAATATCCGGACTGGTGTCAGCTGCAGGCAATAGTTTCCGGCAGTTCCAACCCAACTCTCCTCAATCTTCAGTTCCTGGGGCATTGGCTACCCGGAATAAGGCAATCTGGTATGCAGCCGGCAGGGGGGTCGACCGCTTTCGCGATGAAGAGT
>JACMLD010000075.1 GCA_014379785.1 Chitinophagaceae bacterium | reverse complement strand
GGTTGTCCGGAGCGTGATGTTCTGCCCCTGGGTGAAAGCAAATGCTTCACGCAGGTTTTCGGGAATCTCAAACAGAATGGAAATGCAGTCTGCGGTCTCCCTGCGGATGTCTTTTATTTCGAGCGACTGAAAATGTGTTGCCAAATCAGACTATTTTTTTAACCCCTGCACCAGTATCATCACCATATTTTCTTCCAGCAGTTCACCTGATATTTTCTGCTTGCTTCGGTGCCAGCTTTCGATACCACTTACTGCATGCAGCATAATAAGAACTGCCGTTGGCGCATCAATGTTTTTTATTTCTTCCTTTCTGATCCCTTCTTCAATAATAGAAGCTATCCGCTGCCGGTAGGAACGGCGTTGATTCTGAATATTGGACAAATAAGGATCGGTCAGGTGTTTCCATTCGCGGTCGCTTACATAGACCTCCTCATAATGGTTGATCATCTGCTGAATATGAAACCTTAAAATCGCCTCAATTTTTTTTATCGCCGTTGAATTGCTCAGTTCCACTTTTTCAATATGCGACATAAACCTGTTTGCAACCGCAAAACAGATTTCCTGGAGCATTTCTTCTTTTGAACTGATATGGTTATACAGGCTCGCCGCTTCCACCCCTACCTGTTCGGCCAGGTCGCGCATAGAAGAAGCGCTGAATCCCCGTTCGCGAAATAACCGCGCGGCGGTCTCAATGATTGTTTCTTTGCGGGTACTGTTTTTACGTTGCCTGATCTTTGCCATAAACTAACGGTTGGGAGGGTAAAATTAACCCCAATCCCCTTACCTTTGCCCGTCTTTAAAAAATTTTATACTATGTCGCTGATTGTTGTTGGAACCATGGCTTTTGATGCAATAGAAACCCCCTTCGGAAAAACCGACCAGATCGTTGGTGGTTCAGCCACTTATGTTGCCTACGCAGCCAGCAACTTCGTAAAACCGGTACAACAGGTTTCAATAGTCGGATACGACTTTCCGGAGTCAGAGATGAATGAACTGAAAAGCCGCGGCGTTGAACTCGAAGGCGTTGAAATCATCAAAGACAAAAAATCATTTTTCTGGAGTGGTAAATACCACCTCGATATGAATACCCGCGATACCCTGGTGACCGACCTCAACGTTTTACTCGATTTTAATCCCAAAATACCTGAAAGCTATCAGGGTGCGGAATTTCTTATGTTGGGAAACCTCGACCCGGTGATCCAGAAACAAGTCATTACCCAACTAAAAACCCGTCCAAAACTCATCGTAATGGACACGATGAACTTCTGGATGGATATCAAGATGGCTGAGCTCAAAGATGTGCTTAAACTGGTAGATGTCCTGCTCGTAAACGACAGCGAAGCAAGACAGCTCAGCGGGGAATTCTCCCTGGTGAAAGCTGCCCGCTCCATAATGAAAATGGGTCCCAAATACCTCATCATCAAAAAAGGCGAACACGGCGCCATGCTTTTCAACGAAGACCAGGTATTCTTCGCACCGGCCCTGCCGCTCGAAGAAGTTTTCGATCCAACCGGAGCAGGCGACACCTTCGCAGGCGGTTTTATCGGACATATCGCCCGCACAAAAGATATCTCCTTCCAGAATATGAAGACAGCCATCATCATCGGCTCGGCAATGGCTTCCTACTGTGTTGAGAAATTTGGCCCGGAACGCCTGAAAGAAATCACGCGTGAAGACATCAGTCAACGCGTAAACCAGTTCGTCGACCTCGTAAATTTCGAGATCGAACTGAAAGGCTAACCCAGCTTCCGCGCCAGGCACAATACCTTTCTGATTTTCTTCAACTTTCCCTGCAAAGTGAAAAGGTCAATGACGGCAATATAATTTCCGATGGGTAACACCCTGCCCCCTTCACCCAAACCATCCCAGCGGAAAAAACCACGGACTCCGCACAATGCGTTTCGCACCAGATGCCGCACGGGCATGCCACTGACATCATAAAGAATGATATTACAGGTATAGCCTGGTTCCTCCAGAACGTAGCTGAACAAAGCGTAATCATCATAGCCATCGCCGTCCGGAGAAAAAATTTTCGGCTCCGCCACGATCCCGTCTTCCACCGTTGATAACTCCCTGCTCTGCTGCGAGTTTTTATAGCCAGGCGTGCCCCATCCCGCATCAGTGGCGGCCGACTGCCAGTTATGCCGATCCTGGGTCGGCGCTCCGATATCCAGCCTTTCCAATGCAATCCCCACTTTTTCCCGCAACAATTCAAAATGCCAGTTCTCATCATAAGACAGCTGATCTATTAAGCCGCCTCCGCCATTCAACAATAAAATCTCACCATGTTCATCACCCATCGCCGGCAGATCCACACTCACCATCACCTCCGGATCCCTGCATCGAAATCTCCTGCAAACCCATGCCGTGTCGGAAGCAAGCAAAAGAAATCCGCCCGGCAAAACGGTTCTGTTCTCAATACTCAGTACCCTCGCATTGACAACCACACCCGTTGCCGACCTCCCCGCGATAAAACAATCCCTCAGGTCAACCACCTTCCTGCTCCTGTTGTTGATCTCCACATAATCGACCCCATCCGCAGGTGGATTAAACAATATTTCATTTATCACCAGGTCACCTGCCATTGCCCGCTCTGCCAATCCCACTCTGAGCGTGACAAAAGGTTTTAAAATATTCCCCTCACAATCTTTTACACCCCTCACCAAAACTTCATAGATGCGTCCAGACTGCAACGGCACCCGCAGCCGCATTCTTACCGCGTTCAGCAAAACGCCAATTCCTGCCACGTTCAAAGGCGGACCAATTCCCTCCGAAACTTCGTACATCGAAACATCTACCACCGAAAGACTGTCCATCCCTTCATCAAACACTACCTCAATTTGCAAACTGTCCACCGCATTCGCCCTTACAGCCAATGGCGCATATGCATCTACGTTAGTACCCGCAACTGAGTTCTTTGTTCCGGGAGAACCACCTGAATTATCCCTGCTTGCAGCCCAGTTTGAAACACCACCACAAGGATAATTTTCATCGATCATCTCGAGCGACCATCCACCCGCTGCTTTGAATCCCGATCGATACCAGCTGCTGCTATACGCCAGTCCGAAGATCAACCTTCCTTCAGGCGAATACAACCCAAGCTGCTCCCCCTCATTGTCGAGCGAAGGAAAAGAAGGCACTGCTATCACCTCACCAAAATTCCTCAACGCCCCCGCCGCTGAACTGCCACAGAGTATCACCACACCATCAGGCTTTAAAACAAAATTGATATTGATAGTGGCCACACCAGAACCATCTTGTATACGCCAGCCAGACAGATTAAAAGTTTTCGAAGACCCATTCTTCAACTCTATATATTCATGATTCGGTAACCCAACAACCGGTGATGGATCAGCCATCAACTCTGCAATCAGTACATCATTTCTCTCCGCTATCTGTGCGGCTGCAGGCCCCGCCAGCAACAACATAACAATCGTTTGTTTTATGGGCATGGGTGCAAATTAGAATGGGGAGAAACCAAAACCTTGTTGGAAAAAGTTTTGGTCAGGTGAAGATGCCCGTGTATTTTTGGTGGAATGACGCTGATTATTAAACATACAAAACGCACAAAGAAACATATCCCAAAAGGAGAAGGTGCATAGTTTTGTATATCAAAAATATAAAAGGCCTTCCCCAACAGGAAGGCCTTTTTTTTTAACCCAATCATTAAACTAAAACCCAAAAAGGGAAGGAGGAAAAAAAATGAAAGTCGCAGTAGTTGGTGCAACCGGTCTCGTTGGCACAAAAATGTTGCAAATCCTGGAAGAAAGAAATTTTCCGGTAACAGAACTCATACCCGTTGCCTCTGAGAAGTCCATCGGAAAAGAAGTCATCTATAAAGGAAAAGGCTACAAGGTTGTAAGCATGCAGGACGCCATCAACGCAAAACCGGACGTAGCACTGTTTTCGGCAGGCGGCAGTACCTCACTCCAGTGGGCACCCGAATTTGCGAAAGCAGGTATCACGGTGATCGACAATTCCTCCGCATGGAGAATGGATGCAACAAAAAAACTCATTGTCCCTGAAATCAATGCAGACGCACTGACGAAAGATGACAAAATCATCGCCAACCCCAATTGCTCCACTATACAAATGGTTGTTGCCCTCAATCCCCTGCACAAAAAATACAATATCGAAAGAGTAGTCGTCAGTACCTACCAGAGCGTGACAGGTACCGGAGTGAAAGCCGTAACACAATTGATGAACGAGAGAAAAGGCGTTACAGGAGAAATGGCATACAAATACCAGATCGATATGAATGCCATTCCGCAAATCGATGTGTTTCTCGACAACGGTTACACAAAGGAAGAAATGAAAATGGTGCTGGAGACAAAGAAGATCATGCGCGATGAATCTATCCGTGTCACATCCACCACTGTACGCATACCAGTCATGGGCGGACACAGCGAATCAGTAAATGTAGAATTCAGCAAAGACTTCGACCTGGCAGAAGTAAAAGAACTGCTTCGCAACGCCCCCGGTGTAGTCCTTGTTGACGATACATCCAAACAACAATACCCGATGCCCATGGATGCACACGAAAAAGACGATGTATTTGTAGGAAGAATAAGAAGAGATGAAAGTCAGCCAAACACACTAAATATGTGGATTGTAAGCGATAACCTCCGCAAAGGAGCTGCAACAAATGCAGTGCAGATTGCAGAATATCTTCAGCAGAAGGGATTGCTGTAAACTATTCGGGATGTAATGCGCGATTTATAAAATTGAGCATCGGCTGCAAAGCTTCGAATGCCTCAGCAGATTTCGCAACAAGCTCTTTTGATACCAGATCTTTGTCGCTCAGCTTTCTCAATCCGAGAAAACTTTTCAGTCGTAAAAATTCTGCAGCAGGATTATCTTTCTCAAATCCCTGCGGAATTTTTACAAGGCTGACATCTGTACCCTTGTAAATTTCTCCGTACACCGCCTTGAATTTTTTGGCCGTAACAATTTTGCGAAACTCATCAAAATTATAATCGATCTCCTGCCTTATTTTTTTCAAATCAGCCGGTTCGGGTTGCCAGATCCCGCCGCCTGCGAATGCGTCGCCGGGCTCAAGATGGAAGTAATAACCAGCAAAGGGCGACTTCTTTCCACCCATCTTTATGCTCGCACCAAAGTTTGATTTGTAAGGAGATTTGTCTTTTGCAAAACGTACATCGCGGTTGATGCGAAATGTACATTGCCTGGCTTTCAGGTCGCGGACCGTCTCATCCTTCTTCCCCGTTTTATCGATCAGTGTCTGGATAAACTGCTCAAAATCCTCTTTGGCATTTTCATATGCCGGACGATGTGCATCGAACCAGGATTTGTCATTGTTTTTTTTGAGATCGCGGAGAAACTTTACAGTGGAATTCTGAAGCATGAATCATTATTTCTTAACGCGCGCCCAGTTCTCACCACTCTTGATCCGATACATCGTCATTTCACTGACGCCATATTTTTCTGCAAGCTGTTTGATGGTCATGGTCCTGCGGGGATTTTCAAGGGTCTTCTTGATAGATTTGACCTGTGTGGCACTGAGTTTTAGACCCACTGTGCGGTTCGACTGAACCTTTTTATAGGCAAGCTTTGCAGGACTGTCCTGCTGATGTTCGATCATCTCTTCCAGCGTTGCCCATCGCAGATTTTTTGCGCTGTTATCTGTCTTATTGTGATTGGAGTGTATGACAAATTTGTGTTTCAATCCCGGCTTCTTCCCAAACAAACGGGCTACTTCACGATGAATGTATAATGTGCCGTTGTTACTCGGGCGGTGCAGATTCAATGTCTTATAACCCGTAGTGATCGAACCCTGAAGAAGTTTACCATCTTCAAGTACGTTCTCTTTGAAACTGGCAATGCGCCCATTGGAAGACAAGGCGTATTTGTTTCTGAGCTGCTTCCATCCGGGAAACTGGAGGGGCTTCCACACCTCACCGGAGAGTGCTTTTATCATCGCCTGGGATTTTATTAAAGTTACGAAATTTTATATGGCATAACAATACAATATAAATTATTTAGCTGGGATAGTAAACAACTTCATCAGGCATTATTTGCTTCCACCAATTTCAGAAATTCCTGTTCACTGATCACCTTCACGGTATTGATCTTCTTTGCCTTCTCCAGTTTTGAACCAGCATCTTCTCCCACCACCAGATAATTCAGCTTACTGCTTACACCGCCGAGCAGCTTTCCGCCGTTCGCCTCTACCATCTCTTCGGCCACGCTTCTTGTGAAATGAGTCAGTGTACCTGTAAACAGAAAAGTCTGTCCGTTCAGACTGCCGGCCTGCAGACTTTGTTTTTTACTATTTGATAAAACCATACCCATTTTTTCCAGCTCATCTATCATCAGCAGATTGTCTGGTGTGTGAAAAAACTCAAATACACTGCCGGCCACCTTTGGACCAATGTCTTCGAGCGTAAGCAATTGCTCTACGCTAAAGTCCTGCAGATCTTTGAGGCGACTTACTGCATTAGTCAGCGTCTTTGCCGTTGTTTCTCCAACATACCGTATTCCAAGTCCATATATAATACGATGCAGCGGTTGTTGTTTCGATTTTTCGATCGCGGCTGCGAGGTTGTCGATGGATTTCTTCCCAAAACCTTCGATCGCACTGATTTTTTCCATGTCAAGCTTGTAAATCCCCGGTATGGACGAAAGCAATCCCAGTTCATAAAACTTTCTGACATTGGCATCGCCAAAACTCCGGATGTCCATGGCATCTTTGCTCACAAAATGAATGATCCTTTCCACTACCGTCGCCGGACATGCAGGGTTGACACAACGCCAGGCGGCTTCTTCCGGAGGCTTGACGAGGGCATGGCTGCATACCGGGCAGTTACGCGGAAACTGAATGGGCTTCTCAGTACCATCGCGCAGTTCGGCCTGCGACTTAACAATATAAGGTATCACATCACCGGCACGCTCCACCAAAACAGTATCTCCGATCATCAGATCTTTTTCCCTGATGATGTCTTCGTTGAAAAGTGACACCGATGTAACCGTTACCCCGCCAATGGGCACAGGATCTATTTTAGCGACCGGCGTAATCGAACCCGTTCTCCCGACCTGGTATTCTACGTTCCTGAGTTTACTCGTTCCCTGCCTTGCCTTAAACTTACAGGCAATGGCCCATCGGGGATGATGTGTGGTCATACCCAGCCTGTCCTGCAGATCAATATCATCCACCTTTACCACCATACCATCTATCTCATAAGGGAGATCGTCTCTGGTTTTTTCAAAAGCAAGGACATAATCGATCACCGCCTGTATTCCCTTGAATACTTTCTTCTCTTTCACCGGGCTTCTGAATCCCAGGTTCCAAAGCATATCGAGGGTCGCGCTGTGTTTATCCAGTGCATTGCTTTTTTCTTTTGCTCCCGGCAGGTCAACATGGTAACTGAGATTATAGAGAAACGCTTCGAGATTTCTTCTCTTGACTTCTGCAGAATCTTTGATGCGCAATGAACCGGAAGCAGCATTGCGTGGATTGGCAAGAACGGAAAGGTTTTGCGCGGTCAGCTGTTCATTGTATTTTTTGAAACTCGCCTTGCTCATGAGGACCTCGCCCCGGATTTCCACCAGCTGTATGCCATATTCAGAAAAACGAGCCGAAAGCGGTACCGATCTTATCTGTTTGATATTTGTTGTAATCTCATCGCCCTCCACACCATCGCCGCGGGTTGCTGCCCGTAACAGCATATCGTTTTCATAAACCAGCGATATACTTGCCCCGTCAAATTTCGGTTCCACGCAATATTCGATCTGATCCAGTTTGGCAAGCTCTCTCGCCTTCCGGTCCCAATCGAGCAAATCTTCGGCATTGTATGAATTTTCAAGGGAAAGCATGGGTACGAGGTGCTGCACCGTCGGAAATTCTTTCGTTAGTCCTTTTGCCACCCTTTGCGTGGGAGAATCAGGTATTACGAGTTGCGGATTTTCGGATTCCAGCCTCTCAAGTGTTTTATATAGTTGATCATATTCTGCATCTGCGATCAGCGGATCACTCATTATATAATAGCGGTATTCGTGAAACTTTAAAACACTTCTCAAATCATCGATTGACTCAATGGGTATTTTTCCTGCGACCTGTTGCTTCAGAAAATCCTTTGTCAGTTTTTGCTGTATCCTTGTCTGTTCCGGCGTATGCATATGCAGTTTTTATCTTTGATAAAATTACTGTATTGATACATTGGAGCTTAATATTAAATTCGTAAAATGAGCGCCATACAGAAAAATATCAAATCCGTTTTAACCCAGCTGGAGAGTGACGATCTCAATGGTATATCTGTAGACTGTGTGATATTTGGTTTTGATGATGATGAACTGAAAGTACTGCTGATCAAATCGGACATGAAAAACTTCGCGGGCAAGTGGTCCCTGTTGGGTGATCTGATCGGCAGCAAGGAAACGCTTGACCAGGCGGCCTATCGTATTTTAAAAGAGCGAACAGGCATGGATGATCTTTACCTTGAACAGGTAAGGGCATTCGGAGCGGTCGACAGACACCCGGCCGCAAGAATCATAACCGTAGCGTATTGCTCCCTGATTAATATACAGCACCATCACCTGGTTCGGACAGACAATGAACTGCATTGGCATAAAGTAAAACAGATCACCGAGATGGCCTTTGACCATCGGGAGATACTGGATGTCTGTTATGAATGGCTGCAGAAAAGAATTCAGGAACATCCGCTTGGGTTCAGCCTCCTTCCTAAAAAGTTTTCGCTGCGTGAATTACAGAATATGTATGAAGCGATATCGGGTGTGAAGCTTGACCGGCGAAATTTCCGCAAAAAGTTTTTTTCCATGAACCTGCTCGAAGATACCGGCGAGTATGAGTCTGACGTGCCGCACCGGCCTGGTAAGCTCTACCATTTTAATTATGAGAAATACCAGCAGAAGGAAAGAAAGAAATGGTTCGGTATTGATTTTTAGTTGACCACCACCTTACGGAATTCGCTGGGCGTCTTACCTGTGATCTTTTTAAACACTTTGTTGAAATAGGGAATATTGTTGAAGCCGCTGCTGAAACAGGTCTCTGTAATAGATTTACCCTGTCTTAATAATATACAGGACTGCTGTATGCGATACTGGTTGACAAAATCTGTGAAGGTGACGCTGAGGACTTTCTTAAAGTAATTGCAGAACGCGGGGATGGTCATATGTGTAAGCGCGGCCATCTTTTTTGTGTCTATCGGTTCATCATAATGCTGCTCCACGTACTGAAATATTGTTTTAAGTCGCACATCATGCCGCTGCAGTCCGGCTACCGGACGGGTTTCGGGGGCATTGAGCAGCCTGAATTCTTTTGAATTGGCCAGTAGGTTCAGGAGGGAAAGAATGCCGAGAAATCTTTCGAACGGAGCCTGTTTGGACATTTT
>JACMLD010000074.1 GCA_014379785.1 Chitinophagaceae bacterium | reverse complement strand
GGCAAAGGAAGTACTGGCAGCAGGTTACAATGCAGTCGTCACAGCAAGAGATGTCAGCACTGTCAAAGATATCACTGACGCCTTTCCCGATACATCCATTGGATTGCCGCTTGATGTTATAGAACCCACCCAGGTAAAATCGTCTGTGGAAAAGGCAATTGAAAAATTCGGAAGAATAGATGTTCTTGTAAACAATGCGGGCATTGGCTATTTCGGAGCGATCGAAGAAAGCGAAGACGAGGAAGTGCGAAGAATGTTTGAGATAAACTTTTTTGGACTGGCCGCCATGACCAAAGCCGTTCTTCCTATCATGCGCGCAAACAAATCCGGCCATATTGTCAATATCGCATCTATCGGAGGACTGGTTGGATTTCCTGCAGTCGGTTTTTACAACGCCACAAAATTTGCAGTGGATGGTTATTCAGAATCACTCGCGAGGGAGACATCGCATCTCGGAATAAAAGTAACTGTCATTGCTCCAAGCGGTTTTCGTACAGACTGGGCCGGCAGATCTGCCAAAAACAGCGCAGTGGTCATTGATGATTACAAAAAGACTGCGGGAGCCAATAAGGATACGATCAGAGGATACAGCGGCAATCAGCCCGGTGATCCGGTTCGCGCGGCAAAAGCCATCATCAAAGCCGTTGAGGCAGATAATCCCCCGCTCCGCTTGCTGCTCGGCGCAGGCGCACTGAAAGGAGCCCGCAATAAAATCGAACAATTGAAAAAAGATTTTGACGCCTGGGAGGAAACAACGCTCTGGGCAGATTCTCCGAAAGAAAGGTAACGAGCTGCAGCAACTTTCCTTAATTTTACCGGACACAAATCTGCTTATGCCCGAGAATAAAAACAGACAGTTCCTGGAATTTGAGAGGCCAATCAAAGAATTATTTGACGTAATTGAAAAATTGCAGCAGTCCACCGAAAAATCGAAAATCGATTCAAGCGAGCTGGTTGCCAAATATGAGGCGCAGATTCTGGAGAAAAGAAGGGAGATAACACTCACCCTTACCAGCTGGCAGCGGGTACAATTGAGCCGTCACCCCGACCGGCCTTATACGCTGAAGTATATCGATAAGATGTGTACAGATTTCGTGGAACTTCATGGCGATAGAAATGTGAAGGACGACCGGGCCATGGTGGGTGGATTTGCCAAACTCGGTGACCAGACCGTAATGATCATGGGTCAGCAAAAGGGCATCAATACCAAAATGAGACAGCTCCGCAACTTTGGTATGGCCAATCCGGAAGGTTACAGAAAAGCGCTTCGACTGATGCGTCTCGCCGAAAAATTCAACAAACCCATCATAACCCTCATTGATACACCCGGCGCGTACCCCGGTATGGAAGCAGAAGAAAGAGGGCAGGGGGAAGCCATTGCCCGCAACATTTTTGAAATGATGCGCCTGAAAGTACCCGTGATCTGTGTTATCATCGGAGAAGGAGCCAGCGGTGGTGCACTTGGCATCGGCGTAGGCGACCGCGTGCTCATGATGGAGAATGCCTGGTACACTGTTATCTCTCCTGAGAACTGCAGTTCGATTCTCTGGAGAAGCTGGGAAATGAAAGAAAAGGCCGCTGAAGAACTTCGACTTACCAGCGACCACATGTATAAATTCGGACTGGTCGACGGAATAGTACCAGAACCTCTCGGTGGCGCACACTGGGATTATCTCGAAGCCGCTCAGAATCTCAAAAAAGTTTTGCTTCACACACTCGCAGAAATAAAACAGATCGCCCCAGAAGAAAGGGTAGAGAAACGGATTGAAAAATTTGGCAAGATGGGTTTTTGGGAAGAACTTCCGATCAGTTCAGAAAATCATTCATAATTATCTTTCATCATGTTACGTGATAAATTAAGAGGCACAGGTGTAGCCCTTGTAACACCATTTACATCCGACTTAAAAGTTGATTTTGACGCCCTGGGCAGAGTGATTGATTTCGTTTTGCGCGACGGAGTGGAATACCTGATTACGCTCGGAACTACCGGCGAGGCACCAACGCTTTCAAAGGAAGAAAAAAAGGAGGTAATTCAGTTTACGTATTCAAAATCAGATGGTAGGGTGCCAGTGGTTGTGGGTGTAGGTGGTAACAACACTGCTGAACTTTTGAATGATCTTGAGACACTGCCGCTCGATAAAGCCTTTGCAATCCTGAGTGCAAGCCCGTACTATAACAAACCTTCCCAGGAAGGACTTTTCCAGCATTATAAAGCGCTGGCCGCTGCAACGCCCAAGCCCATCATTCTGTACAATGTACCTGGCCGGACCGGTCGATCCATTTCTGCGGAAACCGTGATTCGCCTGGCGACAGAAGTAGATAATATCTCAGGTATAAAAGAGGCGAGTGGTGACATGGCGCAGTGCATGCGAATTCTGCGCGACAAGCCCTCGGATTTTCTGGTCGTCAGTGGTGATGATGCGCTCGCGCTTCCGCAGATCGCCTGCGGTATGGATGGTGTCATCAGTGTTGCCGCCAACTGTTTTCCAAAGCTGTTTTCTGAGATGGTAAGAATGAGTCTGAGGGGGGATTTTAAATCAGCTAAGGCATTCAACGACAAGATGATTGATGGATATACCCTTCTTTTTAATGAAAACAATCCGGCAGGCGTGAAGGCATTTCTTTCCGAGTCAGGAATGATAGAAAATTTCCTCAGGCTACCCCTGGTGCCTCTGAGCCCCAACGGGCTTGCAAAGATCCGCGAATATCAGAAAACCCTGTAGCTCACCCCTTCCAAAGCGAGGTCGGTATTGGGAAATACTTCGCGGGCTTCTCTTTCAAACTCATGGAGAATTTCGTATTTACTGCTGAAATGTCCGATTAGCAGTCTTTTGGCAGCAGCCTTTGAGGCTATTGTTGCGGCCTGCACGGTGGTACAATGAAACCGTTTCGCCGCACGGTCCTCCATGTCTTTCAGGTAAGTTGTCTCGTGATAGAGTATGTCCACATTCTTAACTTTATCGGCAATGCTTTCTGTATAACAGGTATCTGCCGAGTAAGCGTAAGACAATGGTTTAGAAGACGGTATAGTTACCAGTTCGTTTTTAATCAAAAGACCTTCCTTTGTGGTATAGTCCTCGCCCCATTTCAGTTTGTCATAGAAAGCCGCGGGCACTCCGTGCTTTACTGCCAGCTCCGGATTGATTCTCCGGGGTGCTTTTATCTGGTCGAACCGAAATCCCCAGCAGGGTATCCGGTGATTGACCCGAAAGCAGCTTACCCGGAATTTTTCCTCCTTTGCAATAATTCCTTCTTCGTTGAGGGGATGGAAATGGAGGGTGAAAGGCAGTTTTGTATCGGCTACTTTCAGTTGCAAATCGATCATCTCCCGGAGAGGGGCAGGTGCAAAAAGATGCAGATCGTGTTCACGACCGAGCAACCCCATGCTCGTGATCAGTCCAATCAGTCCGAAATAATGATCACCATGGAGGTGGGATATAAAAATATGGTTGATTCGACTTCTCCTGATCCGGTATTTCGCCATCTGCATCTGGGTTCCTTCTCCGCAATCCACCAGGAAAAGGTGTTCATCCAAAGTCACCACCTGGGCCGTTGGATGACGGTCAAAAGCGGGGAGGGCAGAGTTGTTTCCAAGGATGGTGATAGCCAGCATAAAGGGTGTTAATCATGTAAAAGTAAAAAGATATTACCACTGTTCACCATCCATCAGCTCGCGTTCAATTTCTTCCATCTGGATAATGTCCCAGGCCTCCGTTTCAGAAGGCGTGGCATTCAGAAGTTCAAGCAATCCGCTTTTATCGAGTTGCTCTTCCACCACTGGCTGGAGTTCACAAACGACAAAAGAGCTGCTTTTATCATAAAAACTTTGCTGAATTTTAACTACTGCTTCTCCAGCAGCGTCGTCTATGTTTTGAATGTCCTTACAATTGAGTACCACATTTCTGACATCTCCTTCCAGGAAGCCAAGCAGAAGTTTTTCAATCTCTGCTGTCATATTAGCAGCAATCGACCGTTCCTGTATGGTTATGACATGGAATTTCTCTTTGGTATCCGTTTTGACATTCATAGTAGGTGACAATTAAAAAGCTGTTAAACCGTTTCGATTAAGGAACTTTTACACATTCACTTCGTACCTGTTGATAAGCTGTCTCTCGTTTAACAAGCTGGATAAGAGTCAAAAATATTTGTTATTATTGTATTACCCATAAATCCTTGAAAATGGATAACAATTTCTCAGCACAGGTTAAGGAAATCATTTCGTACAGCAGGGAGGAAGCGCTAAGGCTAGGCAACGATTTCATCGGCACGGAACATCTATTGCTGGGTCTGATCAGAGAAGGCGATAATACCGCGGTTCGTATACTAAAAAGTTTCAATGTTGATCTTTATGAATTAAGGAAAGAAGTTGAACTCGCAGTAAAAGACAAAACGGGTAAAAATATCGCCAATATCAACAGTCTGCCTCTGACCAAACAGGCCGAAAAAGTTATCAGGGTTACTGTTCTCGAAGCAAAGGCTTTAAAAAGCCCTACAGTCGAAACCGAACACCTGATGCTCTCCATTCTAAAAAACAAAGAAAACATTGCTACTCAAATCTTAAATCAGTTTGACGTGGATTACGATCTTTTCAGAAACGAACTGGGAGTCGTTAAGAGTAACGATGTCCGCAGCGAATATTCAGAAGAAGGCGATGACGATTTTGATGAAGAAAAAAAATATTCACAGCAGAAATCAAAAGCTGCAGGCAACGCAAAAAGCAAAACACCTGTGCTCGACAATTTCGGTCGTGACATCACCCGTCTTGCTGAAAACGGGTCTCTTGACCCCATTGTAGGCAGAGAGGAAGAAATAGAAAGGGTATCACAGATACTCAGTCGCCGTAAAAAGAACAATCCGATTCTCATTGGTGAACCGGGTGTTGGTAAGACAGCCATTGTGGAAGGTCTTGCCCTCCGCATCGTTCAGCGAAAAGTTTCCCGTGTGTTGTTCGACAAAAGAGTAGTGAGTCTCGATCTCGCTGCCCTGGTCGCTGGTACAAAATACCGCGGTCAGTTTGAAGAGCGCATGAAAGCCATTATGAACGAGCTGGAGAAAAACCGCGACGTGATTCTTTTCATCGATGAAATTCACACCATTGTTGGAGCGGGCGGCGCAAGTGGCTCACTCGACGCCAGCAACATTTTTAAACCGGCGCTCGCAAGAGGCGAACTGCAGTGCATTGGTGCATCTACCCTCGATGAATACCGCATGTACATTGAAAAAGACGGTGCCCTTGACCGCCGCTTTCAAAAAGTGATGATAGATCCGCCAAGTGTTGATGAGACCATTCAGATTCTTACAAATATTCAGAGCAAATACGAAGATTACCATAATGTATCGTATTCACCCGATGCCATCGAAGCCTGCGTAAAGCTGAGCGACCGTTATATGACCGACAGACTGCTGCCGGATAAGGCGATCGACGTGCTCGACGAAGTAGGTGCCCGCGTGCATCTGAAAAACATCAATGTTCCCCAGGAAGTAATCGACCTCGAAAAGAAAATC
>JACMLD010000011.1 GCA_014379785.1 Chitinophagaceae bacterium | reverse complement strand
TCATACCATACATTGTACCTGACTCGATAGTTAAACAGATAGCCATCGCTTAGCGTGGAATCGTTTTTTATTTTTCTTCTGAACCGCTCTTCCAATCTGAACCATTGCATAAGCCAGTTCCTCTGGAATTTTGTATGCCATTGAAACTGTTGCCAGATCCTGTGTTCGGGCTGAGAGATTTTCTTATGATTGTCAGAAGGAAAGAAATTGACGAAAGCATATCCGGCGGTCAGCTTTGAAGCATCATTGACATAATAGGTTAAACCAAGCCGGGCAATACCTACCGAAAGATCCGTCACAAGTTCTTCTTTTGTTCTCAGCTGGGCTTCCGCCCAAATCCCCCATTTATCACTCAGCCTCGTCTGATTAAAATATCCACCCCAAATCTGGTTAACCGATGTTTTGGCTTTTGCAGGTTGTGCAAAAGTATCCGGAGAAAATACCGCCAGTATTAAAAAAATGAAAATTCCTTTTTTCATGCCCCAAAGTTAATTCACAAAACCATTTTTGCACTTAGAAAAACTTAGCTAAACGCCTTAAAAAGAATTCTGACACTCCATATTACAACGATCGAACCCAGCATAATGAACGATGCCTTTCTTGGCAGCTTGCCCGAGAGTCGCGCTGCAATCGGTGCTGCGATCAATCCACCAATCACCAGTGCCAGTATTACCTGCCAGTGCTGCACCCCAATCAGCGTAAAAAAGGTAAAAGCGCTGGCCAGTGTTACAAAGAATTCCGTCATACTCACAGACCCTACCACATATTTTGGATTGCGGCCCTTTGTAATGAGTGTCGCCGTTACAATCGGTCCCCATCCACCTCCGCCAAATGAGTCAAGAAATCCACCCGCACCGGCGAGCAATCCATACCGCTTGAACTTTTTTGATTGCTTCTGCGCGCGGAAGGCTGTGACAAATATTTTCACACCCAGAAAAAGCGTATACAATGCCATGATAGGTCTGATGTATGAAATATGCGTTTCTCCAAACTTTACGAGCAGTACCGCTCCCAGGATAGCGCCGATTACACCTGGGATAACCAGTTTTTTGAAAAGCGCTTTGTTGACGTTTCCGAATTTATAATGACTGTATCCGGATGCGCCGCTTGCAAACATTTCAGCGGTATGAATGCTGCCGCTGATGGCAGCCGGACTTACATTCGCAGACATCAGCACAATTGCACTGGTAACGCCGTAACCCATACTGGTAGCTCCGTCCACTATCTGGGCCAGAAACCCTGCAAGCACCATCCATCCAAAATTTTTATCGAGCGTGTTGTAAAAATTCACTGTGCCCTCTCCGATTTCTTTGAGCGGCAGATAAGAGAAAATAAAATGCCCGATGATCATCAGTGCAAAGGCAATCAAGGAATAACTCGCGATCTTTCGCCATTTGTTATTGTCTGCGCCCTCCTTTTCAACCAGGCCTTTTGTTATCAGATTGAGTTTACGGACTTTTTCCTCAAAATTGCCATTGAGCCGGTTGCGCACCTGCTGCAGGTTGGTGATTACTTCATCCAATTCTGCAGGCATGGCTTCATTCAGTACTTCTTTCACCCGCTTTGCCATCGTGGGCGATTTACCATTGGTGGAGATGGCGATTTTCAGATTTCCCTTTTGTACAATGGAACCCAGATAAAAATCGCACAAGGCAGGCGTATCAGCAACATTTACCAAAAGCCGCTCGGCCTTTGCCGCTTCCCTGATAACGGCGCTGTCCGCCTTATTATTGATGGCAATGACTACAATATCTTTTCCGGCAAGATCTGATTCTTCAAACTTTTTGTGCAACAGCGAAATATTTTCGTGAGCAGCCGCATACTGCGTCACCTCATCAGAAATGAAATCTGCCACTACCACAATTTTTGTATCGGGGGCATTGCTGACCAGGGCCTGCAGTTTTTCGAGACCAATCTTACCGGCGCCGACCAATAAAACATTCAGCGTTTCCAGTTTCAGAAAAACGGGAAACAACCTGTTGGTCTCAACAGCAACGGTCTGCGGCTGATCTTCTGTAATATTCACTTCTGTTTCCTGCATGCTGCTATACCAGTTGTTTGCGCACTGAAAAATCTCCGAACGATTCCTGCATTTTCCTTTCTTTCTTATAGGAACCAAAGAGAATGTCGAGCTCCTGCAGTATAGCCTGTTCGTCCAGACTCTCTTTGTAAATTTTATTCAACCTCAAACCTTCATTGTCGCCCCCGAGATGGAGATTGTACCGGCCCGGGGCCGTACCTACAAAACCTATCTCGGCAACATAAGATCTGGCGCAGCCATTCGGACAGCCGGTCATTCTAACAATGATGTCATCATCAGCAAGTCCATGGTTCCCCAGTAAGCCTTCTATTTTTGTGATCAGGGTTGGGAAATATCGTTGCGCCTCAGCGAGTGCAAGCGGGCAGGTAGGCAAAGCTACACAGGCCATTGCATTTTTTCTCAAGAGAGACGCGCCGTCCGTATGGGCAGTGATGGCGTAGCGCTCCAGAATAGCATTGATAATATCCTTGTCTGCCGGGGCAACATCACTCACAATCACGTTTTGGTTGGCAGTAAATCTGAATGTGACCTTTCCTGTTTTAGCAACTTCCAGCAGCGCGGTTTTCAATGCCACCGTTTCATCATCCAGCACTCTTCCGTTTTCTACAAACACCGTATAATACCAAAGGCCGTTGTGTCCCTGTTTCCAGCCATAATAATCGCGTCGCTCGGTAAATTCAAAAGGCTTTGGTTCTTCCAGTTTCATACCGGTTCTTTTCTCAACTTCTGCGCGAAACCAATCCGCCCCGTATTTGTCAACCGTATATTTTAATCTTGCCAGTTTACGGTCACTGCGATTTCCGAAATCTCTTTGCACCGTGAGAATTTCATAAATCGTCTGCATCGTCTTTTCTTCATTGTCCGAAAACCCGATGACGGTACCCAACCTTGCATAGGTCTCCGGATTGCCGTGGGTGGTGGACAAGCCGCCGCCGATGGCAATATTAAAACCTTTGAGTTCGTTGTTTTCAACAATTGCGATCAGTCCGATATCATTTGCAAAAACATCTACGTCGTTATTACCTGGAATGGCAATGGCGATCTTGAACTTCCTTGGCAGGTATCGGTTTTCGTAAAGCGGATCTTCTTCTTCTTTTTTATCCTCCAACTTGTCTTCGTCGAGCCATATTTCGTAATAGGCGCGCGTTTTAGGCATCAGCTTTTCACTGATTTTGTCGGCATACTCAAACACCTGTGCATGCACAGGAGACTGCATGGGATGCGAACTGCACAATACGTTTCGGTTGATATCGCCACAGGTAGCAATGGAATCCAGCTTTGCTTTGCTGAAGGCAGAGATAGTCGGTTTTATACGCGACTTCACCAATCCATGCAACTGTATGGTTTGCCTTGTAGTGATTTTGATAACGCCGGTAGAATTTTCTCCCGCGATATTGTGAGAGGCTATCCATTGTTCGGATGTCAAATAGCCACCTGGCAGCCGCAAACGGATCATAAAGGTGTACAACCGATCGAGCTTTTTCTCTGCACGCTCTTCCCGCCTGTCGCGGTCATCCTGCTGATACATGCCGTGAAATTTTATCACAGCCTGATCATCTTCACGTATAGCACCGGTTAATTCGTCACGCAGACTCTGCGGTATACTACCACGCAGTCCATCGCTTGTCTCTTTTATTTTTTCTATTGGTGAAAGCTCACGCTGATCGCTCATTGCTTTGTTTTGCGAATTAATAAACATCTTTTACATACCTGCCTGCGTCCTTCAACTGCGTCAGATATTCTGCAGCACCTTCTTCGTTGAGATTGCCCTGGGTGGCTATTATATTGAGCAATGTATTTTCAACATCGATACTCATGGGAGCCAGCGCGCCACATACGTATACATAAGCGCCGCGTTGCAACCATTGAAAAATTTCACCGGCCTCCTCCTGCATGCGGTGCTGTACATAGATTTTTTCCTGCTGATCTCTTGAAAAAGCGAGGTTGGTCCT
Organism: Chitinophagaceae bacterium; assembly: GCA_014379785.1. Taxonomy (GTDB): domain Bacteria; phylum Bacteroidota; class Bacteroidia; order Chitinophagales; family Chitinophagaceae; genus JACMLD01. The sequence continues at coordinate 7,111 of JACMLD010000011.1, read as the reverse complement.
TGTCAGCACACCCGTTGCGGCCCAGTTTTGTATTTCTGTCTGATAGAGAAAATCTGTTTCGAAATGCTGCTCTCCAAAAAACAGCCAGTTTTTGCCGGTAGCAGCATTCACATCGCGGTCGGCCAGAAAAGATCTGAAGGGAGCAATACCTGTACCCGGACCGATCATGATAATATCCTGATCATTGGCCGGCAGACGAAACTGATTGTTTGGGTGAATATAAAAATCGATCTCTGTGCCAACCGGCAGTTTCGACAGATAAGCTGAACAAAGGCCAAGTTTAGTCTCTTCGTTTACACTGAAAATATTTTTCGCCACTATGATATGGGCTTCGTCTGAATGAGCATAGGGTGACGAAGCAAGAGAGTAGAGCCTTGGTGTGATGGGATCGAGCACGGTGAGCACTTCTTCAAACTGCAAAGCATCTTTTACCGGGTAGATCCGCAGCAAATCGAGCAGGTCCATTCTCGTTGCAGGAATTTCCTGCTGCACAATCGCTGCATATTTTGCAACCACTCTTTCAGGGAGATGAATGATGCTGTACTTTGTGGTCAGAAGCTGCGAAAGCGTATAACGATCATCCCTGAACGAAAATTCCTCTGATGGCGCTATTCCTGCGAGAGCAATGATTGCCTCTACGGCCTGCAAGGGGTTGTGAGGCACAATGCCAATGGAATCGCCCGGCTGATACACAAGATCCGGGGCGCTTATTTCAATATGATAGGTTTCTTTATTAGAACCGCGATCATTCAGGTTGATGCTTGCAAGTAATTCACCTTTGTAAATCTTTTTGCCTGTTGATTTTTTAGGTGGCGCGGCTACAACCTGGGCAACAGGACTTCCACCATCGAGCGATCGCATAATGGTATCAAACCATGTTACCGCATCACTGCTGTAATCCGTATCGCATTTCTGAATCGGCACCAGTCGCTTGCCACCGAGTTTTTCGAGTTGACTGTCCACATCTTCTCCTGCCTTGCAAAAAAGTGGGTAAGATGTATCGCCGAGCGCAAGCACGCTGTATTTTAATTTCTCCAGCCTGAAACCGTTGAGGTGAATGTGATCGTAAAACTTTTTTGCAGCTGCCGGCGGTTCGCCTTCTCCCTGCGTGCTCAGGATCACAAAAAGATATTCTTCCTTGGAAAGATCGTTGAGCCGGTATTGGTCCAGGCTGGCTATTTTGGCTGCAATGCCTGACTGCTTTGCCTTTGCAGCAAACTCTGTAGCCAGTCTTTTTGAATTGCCTGTTTCTGTTCCATACGCGATAGTGATCTTTCCCACCGAAGATTTTGGAGGCGCGGTGGCCTGTCCCGCTGATTGCTGACTCACAAGACCTGTGAGGTAGCCATTGATCCAAATCAGTTCTTCTTTCGAAGAACCTGAAATAAGATCTTCCAGCGCTTTGAATTTATTTGCTGCTAACATATTTACTCTTTGATTCTAGCGGTTTGAAATAGTACTCCCTGCTGTCACCTTCCTTCAGCCACGCATATTCTTTGTGAAGTGACACAACCTTTCCGATGATTACGAGTGAAGGCGAAATAAAATTTATCGCGCCGAGTTCTTCTTCGTAATGATATAAGTTGCAGATATGTACGTGCTGCATCGGAGTGGTGGCCTGCTCAACAACTGCGAGCAGTTTCGATTCACTGATGCCATTGCCCACCAATTTTTCTACAACCGTGCCGAGTGTTTCGGACGACATATAAAAAACCAGTGTATCGTCCGTTTTTGCAAGTTCTTTCCAATATTCATCCGATACGATATCAGATTTATAACTTGTCAGGATCCGCACACCGGTGGAATAATCCCTGGCGGTGAGTGGTATTCCTGCGTAAGCAGCTGCGCCGAGAGCAGCCGTAACGCCGGGAATGATTTCGTAAGGAATATCATTTTCAGAAAGCACCTGCAACTCGTCGAGTATATTTGAAAACAGAGAGACATCCCCACCTTTCAATCTCACTACCAGCTTTCCCTGTTTTGCATACATCACCATCAGTTCATTGATGGTCATCTGCGGTGTCGAGATGCCCCGTCTGCATTGCTTGCCCACGTGGACCACTTCGGCATTCGGACTTACATATTCATCCAGAATTTCCTGGCTTACCAGCCGGTCAGTCAGTACAACGTCGGCGCGACCGAGATAACGCACAGTTTTTATCGTGAGCAATTCCGGATCGCCCGGTCCTGCACCCGCCAATATCACTCTGCCATTATTTACTGGTCTGAGACTCATTTCTTTTATTTTATGCGATCATGCAGGCACCTACGGTGACATTGCTGGTTTCATCAATCAGAATGGCACCGCCATTTGCGCGGAGCTGTCTGTATTTATCAAATACCACAGGTTGGGCAGTTCTGATTTTTACTTTCACTACATCATTCAATGAAACAGAACCCGGTGCCGGTTCATTCTGCAGCGAATTCACATTTATCCTGTATTCGATTTCTTTTACAATCGCTTTTACCACTCGGCTGTTTATCTGCAGTAAAAATTTGTCACCCGCTGCGAGAGGTTTGCTATCCATCCAGCATACTACGGCTTCGAGATCCTGTGAAACAGAAGGCGGGTTGTCGTCGCGCACAATCACGTCTCCGCGGCTGATGTCTACATCGTCTTTCAGATGTAAAACCACGCTCTGCGGAGCGAAAGCTTCTTCTATTTCTACACCTCCGGATTCGATGGCGCGAATGGAACTCGCGTGGCCTGAGGGCTGCACAAGCACCTTATCACCTTTTCGATAGATACCGCTGATGACCTTACCGGCGTAGCCGCGATAGTCATGGTGTTCCTCAGTCTGCGGACGGATTACATACTGCACGGGAAATCTGGCGTCAGCGAGATTCACATCCTGGGTCACTTCAACGGTTTCGAGGAGTTCGAGCATGGAGGGACCATCGTACCAGTCCAGCGCCTCTGACTTGTCAACGATATTATCGCCATTGAGTGCGCTGATGGGTATATAAGTCACATTTTTCAATCCAAGTGAATTGGCGACGGAAGAATAATCGATCACAATATTATTATAGACATCTCTGGAGTAACCGACCAGGTCCATTTTGTTGATCGCCACTACCACCTGTGGCAGATTGAGCAGCGATGCTATAATGGAGTGCCGTCTTGTTTGCTCCACCACGCCGTTTCTTGCATCCACAAGAATGACTACCAGGTCCGAGTTGGATGCACCGGTCACCATATTGCGTGTGTACTGGATATGGCCGGGCGCATCGGCGATGATGAACTTTCTTTTGGGTGTAGTGAAGTATTTATAGGCCACGTCAATCGTGATACCCTGTTCCCTTTCGGCACGAAGACCGTCTGTAAGCAGCGCCAGGTCTATTTCGCCGTCTTCGCGATTTCGACTTTGCTTTTCGATCGCTTCCAGCTGATCGATGAGGATTGACTTGCTGTCGTACAAAAGTCTTCCGATGAGTGTACTCTTACCATCGTCCACACTTCCAGCTGTAATAAATCTTAAAATATCCATCAGAGATTTTTGTTTTCGTTAAAAGTATCCGTTCTTTTTTCTGTCTTCCATTGCAGCTTCGCTCACTTTGTCGTCAATTCTTGTCTCACCGCGTTCGCTTGTTTTTGTTGCAATGATTTCAGAAATGATATCATCGATATTTGAGGCAGTCGATTCCACCGCAGCAGTACATGTCATATCGCCCACTGTGCGGTATCTCACTCTTTTTGTGATAACGGTATCTGATGGCTCGAGATTGATGAATTCTGACATGGCAACCAGTTGGCCCTCGTGCTCCAGAACTTTTCGCTCATGCGAATAATAAATGGATGGCAGATCAATTTTTTCCCTGCGGATATAATTCCAAACATCCAGCTCTGTCCAGTTGCTGATAGGAAACACTCTTACATTTTCACCTTTGTGAATTCTGCCGTTGTAGGTGTTCCAGAGTTCCGGTCTTTGCAGTTTTGGGTTCCACTGACCAAATTCATCACGAACAGAAAATATTCTTTCTTTTGCGCGGGCTTTTTCTTCGTCGCGTCTTGCACCACCGATGCATGCGTCGAATTTGAATTCTTCAATGGTATCGAGCAGGGTGAAGGTCTGGAGCGCATTTCTGCTGGCGAATTTTCCTTTTGGTTCTGTCAGTCTTTTTTCGCGGATGGTGTCTTCAACTTTTCTTACGATGAGTTTCTCACCGATTCTTTCTGCCATCGCATCCCGGTAGTCGAGTGCCTCCTGAAAATTGTGACCGGTATCGATATGGACCAGGGGAAAAGGGAATTTTCCGGGTCTGAATGCTTTGAGGGCAAGATGAACAAGTGTGATGGAATCCTTTCCACCTGAAAACAGCAATGCCGGGCGTTCGAACTGGCCTGCCACTTCTCTGAAGATGTGGATGGCTTCTGACTCCAGCTGATCCAAATAATCCAATTTGTATTTCTGCATCGTTGATTTTCGTTTATACGTTTCCACTCACGGCCGGTGCTTCATGCACATGCAGACCGCATTCTTTTTTGTCGGCGTCTTCCCACCACCATCTTCCTGCGCGAAAGTCTTCGCCTTCTCTTACCGCCCTTGTACAAGGGGCGCAGCCTATGCTGACAAAGCCCTTGTCGTGCAGGGGGTTGTATGGGATATTGTTTTTTCTGATGTATTCTTTTGTCTGTTCCGTTGTCCAGTGCAGAATAGGATGAAATTTTATTACCTGGTTGCTCTCGTCCCATTCTATCATGGAGAGATCTTTTCTTGCTGCCGAATGTTCGGCGCGCAGTCCGGTAATCCAGATTTTATTTCCCTTCAATGCTCTTTTCAGGGGTTCAACTTTTCTGATACCGCAGCAGGATTTTCTGAGTTCCACTGAATCGTAGAATGCATTTGGTCCGTTGTGCGCTACAAAAGATTCTATGGCTTCGTTGTTTGGATAATAGGCTTTGATATTTGTCTGGTAGCGGTTGTTGGTGCTGCTCCAGACAGAATAGGTTTCGGCAAACAGCCTCCCGGTGTCAAGTGTGAAAATCGAGACGGGAAGATTGTTTGAAAGAATGTCGTGCGTGATGACCTGGTCCTCATAACTGAAGCTGGAGGAGAATGTCACCTCGCCGGGGTATTCTGCGGCCAGCCATGCAATAGCATCTGAAGGTGTAAGTCCATCTAGTTTATAGAGTAATTCCTGTGTTTTTTCCCTTGGGTTCATTTCTACGTGTTGCATTAAATATGAAAATGGAATGGGCAGCGGCTACTGGCGGCTACAACGGGGAAAACATTTAATATGGAGCAGATTTGTCATCTAGAAGTCTACTGATTTGATAGGTAAAGATAGCCTTTCAGGGCGAAGAGGGAAAATATTTCTACCAGATTTGTAGACTTAACAGCGAATTATAAAAACAAACTAACAGTCGTTATTTAATCTTAGTGAAAAGTTGTGCCAGCACGGACTTCACAGCAGCGAGCGCCTCAGCATCAGTGATGACCGCCTGTTCATTGACTTTTGTCTTTATAAAAGAGATCAGCAGGCTGGTGGATTCATCTATATCAGAATCGATCATTTTTAGGGTTTCAAGCAGAGAAGCATGGGCTTTGTGTCCGGATAAAGATGCTGTTATCAGCGCTACGGGTTTTTTAGAGAAACTGGATGAAGAGACCAGCCAGTCCAGTGCATTTTTCAAGGACCCGGGTGCACCCATGGCATATTCGGGTGTACAAATCAGAATGGCATCTGCGAGTTGAATCTGATCACGAAAATCGGTGACAGCCTGCGGAGGATTGTCATAGTCGATATCAGGATTGAAATGCGGCAGGGTATCAATTCCATTTGACTGCTCAAGTTCGGCGTCCTCAGGCATCAGTTTGGCAATGGCCTGTATAATCAGCAGATTTGAAGATTTTTCCCTGGTGCTGCCGGAGATGGCGAGCAGCTTTTTTTTATTACTCATTTTTTCGCATTGGATTGTCTGCCGTTTTCATACATGGTTATCCATTGTTGCGGTGTGATTTTCGATGCCAGTTTTCCGATCAAATCGACCGGCACATGCTGCGGATTTTTAAAGCGGATACAACTTTTTCCCATATCCAGTTTTGTTTTTACCTGTTTTGCATATTCACTGGTAAACCATTCATTGAGTTTCGGATCAGCATACACGGCCGAATGGTAAACAGCGATATGGTTTTTTTGTGAGGCGACACATATAAACGGCAAAGGGTCCGTGGGTGTAACGTGGTATCCCGCCGGATACAAAGTATGCGGTACCACCCAGCCTATCATGCCGTAACTCATTTGCTCTTTGAATCCTTTCGGCAGGTTTTTATTAATGGTATCACGCAAGTCAGAAATCACTTTTTTCCTGTCTTCAGGAAGCCTTTCGATGTACTCTTTTGGTGAAACTGCTTTGGAGTGCATGTGCTGTGTTTTGATTGAAAACAAAGTGAAACCTAAGGTAAATCTTAATTCTAAAAACATTGTCTAATTTTAAAGCGATCAGATCAAGTACTATGGATGAAAAAGATTCTCAGCTCAGGCAGGTCGGCGTGACCCGATATATCACCCCGCTGCGCGAAGGCGGCTCACTGCCGGCCATCGTAGAGGCGGATGATGGCTTTATGTATGTCCTCAAATTTCGCGGGGCGGGACAGGGAGTAAGATCCCTGATTGCTGAACTTATCTGCGGCGAAATGGCCAGGATGCTGGGGTTAAAAATCCCCGAGATTGTTTTTGCCAGTCTCGACACTGCTTTTGGCCGTTCGGAGCCCGATGAAGAAATTCAGGATTTGCTGAAGGCGAGTGTTGGACTCAACCTGGCACTTCATTATTTGTCGGGTGCCATTTCTTTTGACCCCGTCGTGTCTAAAGTAGATTCCATGACGGCATCAAAAATCGTGGCGCTGGACAGTCTCATTACAAATGTTGATCGCACCGCACGCAATACGAATATGCTGATCTGGAAAAAAGAATTGTGGCTGATTGACCATGGGGCTGCATTGTACTTTCATCATTCCTGGAGCAACTGGGAAGAACATGCACGTCGACCTTTTTCGCAAATAAAAGATCATGTGCTGCTGCCTTATGCAGATGATCTGGCAAAGGCTGCAGCGGAGATACGGACTTTGTATACGAAAGAAAAAATTGCATCCGTAACTGCCATGGT
>JACMLD010000073.1 GCA_014379785.1 Chitinophagaceae bacterium | reverse complement strand
GGCTCTACTTTGCTTTCAGGATTCACCTCGATCAGCGTTAACACATTCGCATCATACAATGCGATCAACTCGCGACAGGAACTCTGAGGCACGTGCGCAATAACAATCGAGATCAACGGAATTAAGACCTTCTTCAACCGAATCATGTCCTCAGCAGAGAAATGTTTTGCGGGGTAGTTCATCGCAAAGCTAAGCTCCGTCAGCATTTCCTTCCAGTAGATCGATTCCTTTCTCTTGATAGATTTTTCTGCTTCTGCATATTCAGCCTTGAACAAAACAAAGGCATCGAGTTTTTCGCGAAGCGCCATCATTTTTTCTACAAATGCCTCGATCGTCAGATTCTTGATCTCCTGGTAAAAATCAGAATCTTTTTTTATAAAACTGTTTTTGAAATTTCTTTCAAAGAGATAATCGAGCGGAATAAATCCATCATTGGCATCCATCACTTCCTTTGTCTCTTCGTCTGATAGAACTGAATCATCGGAGTGATGCACATCCTCCAGATGAAAACGTATGGCCGGAAGCAATCCATCAATGGAATGCAGTATGAGACTGAATTCCGGACTGTCGTCATTCAAATTATAAGTAAGTGATCCGTCTTCGTTTTTGCTGAAGCAGCCGTTTTCGCGCGCCAATGTTCGGATCGCATCGATGGCCGTCAGCGAAGCACCCTTGATGGCAACCGGATAGTTCGCCTTGATCTTTAATTTGGATGGAGGGTAAGGAGAATCAAAATAGTTTTTAAATTTCTTATCATTCTTTGCCGACCATTGATGGCCCGTGGCAATCATTATATGGTGGAGGCCTTTTACCTCGCCCTTGTTGGTTACGATCGTCAGACTGTCTCTTTCGTCGACGACATCTGTTACAGCCGTTTCAAATTTCACTACCGTTTTTAGTCCAATTTTCTTGCTGTGTTCGAGAAGGATTTCAAACTGATCGCTCAGGTATTCGCCCAGCAACAATCTCGGGACTACCTTGTACTCATTGAAGTTTGCGGAATTGATATCAAAGCGTTTCAGTAGCTCGGTTGGAGCAGTTTTTATCCACTCTTTCATTGGCATTACCAATTCCGGAATTTCAATATCCGATACATTCGTCACGTGCTCATCGTTGGCTCCCAGGCTACTGTATGGCATGCCCACGCCGAGTTGCTTCTGCTTCTCGAAAATGGTAATCTTCAGGTTTTTTATTCCGGATTCAATCAGCCTCTTATACAGCATCAGCGCCATGGGGCCGCCGCCAATGATTCCAATATGGGTTTCGGGGGTTTCAATTTTCATATGTCTTCGCCAGAATTATTCGTAATAACGTCCATGGTTGAAAAAGGTTTTGCAAATATCGCACTAACCCTTCAATCGGGCCATCTTCCTAACTTGCAGTGTCAAACGAAGATCATGAAGATTACGAGTGTAGAAGATTTTTACCAGGAAATAACCAAGATCAATGAAATGGAAGTTTCGTCTCTGTATCCGGATGGGTTGGAGAAGGAGACCGGGCATTTCAATGTATTCCATATAGAGGACCTGGTAAAGAAACTCAAGGCTGATCAGACTTTTATGCCATATAATCGCCGCGCGTACTACAAAATAAGCCTGGTGGTAGGGCACAATATCGCTGAGTATGCAGACAAAATAATTCCCATCGAGAAGACCGCCTTGCTGTTTGCCACTCCACTGATTCCATATCACTGGGTGCCGCAGGACGAAGATCAATCCGGCTCATTTTGCATTTTTACAACCGATTTTTTACACACGAAGAAGACGGGATTGTCGCTCGATGATCTCCCGATATTCAAGCCTGGTGCGGTTCCTGTCTTTCAACTTTCAGAAGAAGAAAAGAATGAGATAGCAGCCATTTTTGCTAAAATGCACAAGGAAATTTCTTCCGACTACGCATATAAATTTGATTTGTTGCGCAACTATGTGCTTGAGCTCATTCATTTCGGACAAAAATTACAGCCTGTCGAAGTCGTCAATCCACCACACAATGCATCCGCAAGGGTCTCATCACTTTTCAATGAATTGCTGGAACGACAGTTTCCGATTGAGTCGCCCAGACAACAGATAAAGCTGCGCACGGCGCGTGATTTTGCGGAAAGGCTTTCAGTGCATGTAAACCATCTCAATAAGGTTTTAAAAGAGGACAAAGGCAAAACCACTACCGAGATCATTGCTGACCGGCTTGTGCAGGAAGCGAAGATTCTTCTTCGTCAGACAAACTGGAATATTTCTGAAATAGCCGACAGTCTTGGTTTTGAGGAGGTCGCGCATTTCTCAAATTTCTTCAAAAAACAGACTTCGTTTTCGCCCGTTTCGTTTCGGAAATAGTGACAGGTTTGAATTTTGTAAACAATGGATTGATGTTTGCAAACAGGCAGGCGTTCTTTCGTCGCAATTTTGTGTAATCAAAAAAAACAAAATGATGATGAAAGAATCAACACAAATAGCGCTCGTAACGGGCGGTAGTCGCGGTCTAGGAAAAGACATGGCGCTTAGCCTTGCTAGAAAGGGCCAGGACGTTATCATTACTTTCAACAACAATTCCGCTGATGCAGATGCAGTGGTGGCGCAGATCATAGCCCTTGGACAAAAAGCAGCCGCGCTGAAGCTGGATGTCGGCGATGTTTCTTCGTTTGGGCATTTCCGCAATACGCTTTCTTCATTGTTGACATCTTCTTTTGGTCGCGATCGGTTCGACTATCTCGTCAACAATGCCGGTATTGGCATCACGGCAGGTATCACTGAAACAAGCGAAGAGCAGTTTGATCTGCTGATGAATATTCATTTCAAAGGGGTGTATTTTCTCACACAGAAATTGCTGCCGGTAATCAATGATGGTGGTGGTATTGTGAATATTTCCACGGGTTTGACAAGGTTTGTCTTTGCCGGATATGGCATTTATGCATCAATGAAATCTGCTGTGGAAGCGCTTACCAGGTATGAGGCGAAGGAGTTGGGCGCGCGTGGCATTCGCGTTAATACGGTGGCGCCAGGTGCGATAGAGACTGATTTTGGTGGTGGACTCGTGAGAGACAATGCGGGAGTGAATGAGCACATTGCGTCGATCACGGCGTTGGGAAGGGTAGGAACCGCTGATGACATCGGCGGGGTGGTGGCGTTTCTTTGCAGTCGCGACGCGAAGTGGGTAAATGGCCAGCGTTTGGAAGTGTCTGGCGGGGTTAACCTCTGACCTTGCCCGGCCGATGGGAGGTGCGTGCCTCCGCGGCTGTGTTCCTTCTGGTCTCCTGGCTTTTGGAAGGGTTTAATTTAAACGAAGGAACGAAGGCCGCTACGAGGCACCCACCTCCCATCGGCCCGCCACACACTGAGAGGGTTAGCCCCGATCAGACAAATTCCAAACAAACTGAAGGGGGAGGAGGTGAAGGGTAGACTCCGCATTTCCACCCTTCCCTCCCACTAACCTGATTGAAAGGGATTGGATTTGCGATTTCTTAGGGTGTGCCGGCTCAGGTTTGGTGAATGCTTTTGAGGCCTTCGTTCCTTTGTTTAATTTGAAGGCTATTTGCATAGACGAAAGATAAAATGAACACAGCCTCAAAAGCATTCACCAAGCCTGAACTACTGCCTTGAAAACGTCAAATCCAGCTCGATATCTATCAGGTACTCTATCATGTCATCCTTGATTTCACCAAATAGAACCTCCGGCTTAAAGCCGATATGCCAGAGCCTGCGATCAATTTTGAAACTCGCTTTGGAGAACATAGCGTCCCCATTTTTTGTGATCGTAGCAACAAATGTGACGGGTTTTGTAATGTTTTTCACAGTCAGCTCACCCGTTACGGTGTATTGATAGTCTCCGCTGATAGGCGTTACTGATTTGAGCGTCATGACTCCTGCTGTAAAACGCTTGACGTAAAAAAACTCATCCGATTTTATCACCCCATTTACCTCTTTCCTTCCGTTTTCGCTTATTTTTTCAGTGCTGTTGATGGTATTCATGTCGAGGATGAAAGTGCCGCCCAGAATGCTGCCATTCGCAGAGACTACTATCTTTCCGAAACTGAATTGGATGGTTCCATAATGACCGCTACCGATTTTCTTATTGGACTTCCAGAACAGTTGACTTTTTGAACTGTCGAGCCCAAAATTTGTGTTGACGGCTTGCGAAAAAACAACCGGAGAAAAGGACAGAATCGAGAGGAGAAGCATCAGGTACTTAGACATTTTTGTAAGTTTTTTGGATGAATTGGCCATGGGATAAACCTACGCTTCGAATGATGCTTTCACCTCAATGCTGCTGTAAAAAGAACTGTAAATATTGTAAATTCATCCATGGTTACTAAATTATCGGGTACGCGCAAATGGTTTAAAGCAAAAACCGGCAATATTGTTATGTTTTTTGTCATTGGTGTAGCCGGCTTGCTATGCGGATTCACCATTAACAACAGCTCTGCCGCATATGATCTTTCAAAGCAGGAGTTGATGTTGAGAAACATCGGGCATGAATTGCTCCTCAGATCAGGCGATAAAACCTCGCGAGTTTTGCCGGTGAAGAAAATATCATCCACCGAATTCCAGATCAGATTTGAAAATGAATTGGAATTTTCTACCGATAGTCTTGTCAGCATTGTGAAGCGTTCATTGGCCGACAACAGATTGAGTCGCGACTACATCGTGAACGTGCTGACATGTAAAAACAACGAGATAATTTTCGGCTATTCGATTGTGTCGGAGTCAAAATATGAACTGGTACCTTGTCTTGGCCGTGTGCAACCTAAAAGTTGTTATCTCATCAACATTTTATTTCAGCCACAGGGATTTTCGGTGAATGGCAGTTTGTATTTGCTGGCTTTTCTGCCGTTGCTTGCAATTGGTGGATGGTGGATGATCGCCCGCCGTCATAAGAAACCGGCAGAGATAGTTGAAATTCCTTCCAATGCAATCAGAATAGGAAGCATTGAGTTTGATGCAGAAAGCCGAACGATTTCTGCAAATGGCACTCTGAAGGATCTCACCCAAAAAGAAACCAAACTATTGTCCATTTTTGCTTCTGCTCCCAACGAACTGATCGAACGTTCACGTCTTCAAAAAGAAATCTGGGAGGACGAGGGCGTCATTGTAAGTCGCAGCCTCGACATGTATATTTCCCGCCTCCGCAAAAAGCTGGACAGCGACCCTGCCGTCCGGATCGTAAACATCCATGGCAAGGGCTATCGCCTCGAAATAGAGTGCTAGTCATGTCGACCGAGCGCAGCGAGTGGAGATATCCCCAACCGCTGATAGACTCAACTCCGGTCGGTGGGGGATTCCTCGGCTTCGCTCGGAATGACCATCATGTAGACTGAACACAGCCGCGAAAGGCAGTGCCGGGCGGAGCCCCAGCGCACATAATATAACAAGAACTAATACGTTTTATAGTTGGCGCCCCTGGCGCAAAATCCATCTTTATGAAAAAGCTTTTAATGGCAGCCACCATCATCGCTGCCCTCTCATCCTGCAGCAGCACACAACTCGTGCACATCAGCGTACTCGAGCCCGCCGCAGTGACCATTCCAAAAGATGTCAAAAATGTAGCGGTACTCAACCGCAGCATTCCCGGAAAACAGAACAAGGTCATAGACGCAGTGGATAAAATATTCACCCTCGAAGGCCCAAACCTCGACAGAGAAGGAGGCATTGCCGGCATCAACGGATTGATGGACGAATTGCTCAAAAACAAAAGATTCGAATTTGTAAACAATGTCACCAACAATACTTACACAACAACGGGCACCGGAGTAATTTCAAATCCGCTCGACTGGAACGAGGTATCAAGAATCTGCGCAGAAAACAATGCGCAACTTTTATTCGCATTGGAAGTTTTTGATACCGATTCCAAAGTAAGCTACGCTGCCAACCAGGTTTCTATCAATACACCTCTTGGAAAAGTGCCGGCGATAGAACACCGCGCTACGATGCAGACATTCGTAAAAACGATCTGGCGCATCTATGATCCATCGAGCAAAACAATTCTCGACGAATCACCCATGGCCACCAATCTAAGTTATTATGGTAAGGGCATCAATCCGGTCATTGCCGCTGGGGCATTGATTGATCGCAAAGAAGCAGTGAAACAGGTTGCGAATAGAGTTGGACAATACTATGCGCTTCGCATCATTCCCAACTGGGAGCGGGTTACGCGCGATTACTTCGTAAAAGGCACGGACAATTTTGATATGGCCCGAAGAAAGGCAAACTCAGGAAACTGGGATGGGGCGGCCGCTCTGTGGCTTTCAGAAACAAAAAATTCGAGCGGAAAAATTGCTGGTCGTGCATGCTATAATATGGCGATCATCAGTGAAATCAATGGGGATATTGAGCAGGCCATGAAATGGGCACAGAAATCTTACGAGGATTACGGTAATAAACTCGCGCTCCGATATGTGAATATCTTGAGGTATCGCAGACAGAGCAATGAGATACTCGAGCAGCAAGGCGGGCAGTAACGCTCATGTCGAGCGAAGTCGAGACATCCCCTGCCGACCGGAGTCGGGACTAACGGCTGGGGATTCCTCCGCCCGCTGCGCTACGCGCAGGGAGTCGGAATGACTGTCTCCGATGCCTCGTCCCCCCGTTCACCTAGTTCTTCAAATAATCCCAATTGATCAACGCATTCCAAACCACCGGCGCGTCATGCAGATTGAGATACCTGTGCAAAGGATCAAATGTATAAGCGATGATCCGACCGCTGCCAACAGGCACATTGAAAATGGCGCCGTGACCAATGATCGTCTGTT
>JACMLD010000072.1 GCA_014379785.1 Chitinophagaceae bacterium | reverse complement strand
GAAGAAGCACTTTTTAATCTTTATTACTGCTACAAAAAAGCAGGAGAGACCAGCAAGATGGCTCAGGTGAAATCTATGCTCGAATCGAAATTCGGCAATGGTAAGTTCAGCAACATTGTAAAAAATCCTGGTGCAGTCGACAGCCTCAGCAAAAGGGCCGGCTCGGCATTGTATGAGGAAATCTATACGCTCTTTATCGAAGGCCGGTTTGCCGAAGCTACCGCAAGAAAAAAATCTGCGGACAGCATCTACGGAAAACATTACTGGAGTCCGCAGCTGCTTTATATCGAATCAGTTTATCATATTCAGGAGCGGAATGATTCCGTTGCAAAAATTGCCCTTGGCAATATCATATCTCTCTATCCCGGACAACCAATGGCAGTGAAAGCACAAAGACTGCTGGAAGTCCTTGGGAGAAGGGCCGAAATTGAAAATTATCTCACCAACCTTCAGATAGAACGACCCGCAGGAGACAGTTCAATGGTGATTGTTGATGCACCTAACAAGCGACCGCCGACGGCACAAAATCAGCCTGTTGTAGTTCCTTCGCGAAGCGATAGTACCGGGGTCAGGATGCCCGATAACGCCGTAGTCAAAAAGACGGACACTGCAACAGCACCGCGTCCGGCAGATACCAGCGCTGTCAGAAAGCCGATGGAACCGGTGGTCAAGAAACCCACGGATCCGGTAAGGCCCCGAACAGACACTGTGGCGACTGCGGCAAAGAAACCTGTCGTTGTTCAGCCCAGCCTGATATATACGAATGCACCCGATCTACCCCATATGGTGGTGTTGGTCATGGATAAGGTAGATCCTGTATATGTGACCGAAGCGAGGAATGCCTTCAACCGCTACAACCGCGAAAAATTCAGCAGTATGCAGATCGATCTTGCACCATTTTCACTGACCGACGATACCAGGTTTCTGCTGTTCTCACAGTTCGAAAATGCAGCTGCTGCGCTCGAATATGTCGGCAAAACCAAAAAGCTGGCAGGGACAGAAGTTATCCCCTGGATGCCGGCAGGGAAATATTCATTCCTCATCGTAACAGAGCAAAACCTCGAAATTCTCAAAAACAGGAAGGACATTCCTGCCTACCTCAAGTTTTTAACGCAGTCTTTTCCCGGTCAATGGTGAGTGAATTGTCGAAGTTTCCTATCTTTCTGGTATGAAAAAATCCGTTTCTATCTTCTGGAAGATCTGTGCCTGGGGCTCAGGGCTTTTTATCCTGCTTCTTGTGCTGATCAACTTCGGTGTTTTTGGTGAAATGCCCTCACTTTCTGAACTCGAAAATCCCTCTGTTTTACAAGCCACAGAAATATTTGCATCTGACGGGACACTGATGGGTAAATACTATCGTGAAAGAGGTAACAGAAGCAATGTTGACTATCGCGATATCTCAAAACATGCAGTAAACGCGCTGGTGGCAACGGAAGATAAAAGATTTTACAATCACTCCGGTATCGACGGCGAATCGCTGGCCCGCGCAATCGTCTTTCTCGGATCCAAGGGCGGCGGCAGCACCATCACACAGCAGCTTGCGCTGAATATGTTTGATGAAAGAGAAACCAACCCGCTGCTGCGCGTGATACAGAAATTCAAAGAATGGATCATAGCTGTTAAGCTCGAAAGAAATTTTACCAAAGAAGAAATACTGGCACTGTACCTCAACGTTGTTTCTTTTAGTGACAATGTATACGGCATCAGAAATGCATCTCTGACGTTTTTTGGAAAGGAGCCCGATCGTCTGAAAGTCGAAGAGGCTGCGGTACTTATTGGAATGGTCAACAATCCTACTATCTATAATCCAAGACGTTATCCGAAAAATGCAATGAACCGGAGAAACCTCGTGCTGAGCAGGATGACCGAAGGCGAGTTTATCACTGAAAAAGAAAGTGACAAACTCAAAATGGTACCCATTGTGCTGAATTATAAGAAGCAGGATGAGAACAATGGCCTCGCACCATACTTCCGCGATGTGATAAGAAATGATATCAAGAAATGGTGTAAGGAACACAACAATCCCGCAACAGGAAATCCCTACGATATTTATAAAGACGGTCTCAGGATATACACTACGATCAATCCGCGCATGCAGTTGTATGCCGAAGAAGCCGTGGCAAAACACCTTCCTACGCTTCAGAAAGTTTTGAATTCACAAAATTCATTGAAGACCGGTAAGGTTTGGAAGGCTTACGACAATGTGTTGCAGGCAGCCATGAAAGCCAGTGACCGATGGAAAAACATGAAAGAAGATGGCGCAAGTGATGACGAGATCAAACAGTCTTTCAAGACAAAAACTGAGATGCGGGTCTTTGCATGGAATGCGAAAAGAGAAAAGGATACGGTCATGACGCCGATGGATTCTATCCGTTATCACCGTCAGATGTTGCAGACTTCCTTTATGGCCATGGATCCCATAACCGGCGAAGTGCGCGCATGGGTGGGCGGCATCGATTTCAAAACATATAAGTTTGACCACGTAAACATCAATACCAAAAGGCAGGTCGGTTCATCCATAAAACCATTTCTTTATTGCGACGCGATAGAGGAAGCAGGCTTTACACCTGAAACACCCGTAGAGAACCAGGCCCAGAATTTCCCTGGCTATGGCATGGTGCCAGCAAAAGGAGAATGCAAGGGTGGAGGAGTGGTCAGTATGGCCAGCGCACTCACGCATTCACTCAACTGCGCATCTGCTTATATCATCAAACAGGTGACACCACAGCGTTTCGCAAACTTTCTCAAACAGATAAACATTCAGACAAAGGTGGAGCCTTATCCGTCCATAGCGCTTGGCTCCTGCGAATTGTCTATGTATGAAATGCTGTGGGGATATACCATGTTTCCAAACCGTGGGATCAGCAGCAAACCGATTTATATCACAAGAATTGAAGATAAGAACGGCAATGTTTTGCAGAGTTTCCAGACGAATATGAAACAGGTCATTAGTGAACCTGCTGCCTATACCATGACCAGAATGATGCAGGGTCCGGTTGATTTCGGCACGGCTGCCGGTCTGCGTGGAAGGCTTGGCGCAACAGAGATGGGAGGAAAGACCGGTACAACCAATGACAATTCAGACGCATGGTTTATGGGTTACAGTCCGCAGCTGCTTGCCGGTACGTGGATCGGTTGCGACGATCGCTTTATCCGCCTGGAAGGTGGTCTCGGGTATGGTGGTCGCGCCGCGCTTCCTATCTGGGAGTATTTCTTTCAGAAAGTATATGCCGATAAAACACTGGGCATAGAAAAAGATGCAAGGTTTGTACAGCCTGAAAATATGACCAACGAGATGATGACGGACTGGTCTCCCATCATCGACAAAAATCCTCCTCCGGGTGCCGAGGGTGAAGACCAGGGAAATGGCGGTGCAAATGACTATATCAATTTTGACAAAGACACGAATAACCGGGTTCCGGTAGAATCACAACTCAGTCCGGACGAAAAAAAAATTCTGAACGAGGCGGGCAAACCCGTAAAAAAGGAGGATGAAAATTCGCCTTCCAAACAGCCACCTGTAGACGAAAAAAAGAAGAAGAAGAATTTTTTCCAGCGTGTCTTTGGAAATAAAGACAAGGACAAAGACAAGAAAAAAGAACAATAATAAAATGTCTTAACTTTGCAGCTATGAAAAAATTATACTTTGTAATCGTGATGCTGGTGGCAGGTACCGCTGTATTTGCCCAGTCAGACAGAAAAGCCTTTTCATTCGATGTGGGTGGTGAACTTGCTTTCGCAATCGGAGACTTCAGTAAAACACATAGTGTAGGTATCGGTGCGTCTGCCCAGGCAGAATACGCTTTGCTTGATCAGCTTTCGCTGGTAGGACATATCGGAGTGAATAACTTCTTCGGAAAAAGCCTTGGACAGGGAACGAATTATAAGAATGCTCAAATTGTTCCGCTTAGAGTTGGTGCGAAATATTATGCAACTGATAATTTTCATGCAGGCGGACAGCTTGGCGCTGCAATTGTGCGATTTACAACCGCGGGTGTTTCAAGCCGTACTGCTTTCGCATTTTCTCCGCAGGTAGGGTATCAGTTCGGAGAAGCTTTCGACGCTACTGCGAAGTTTGATGTGTATGCTTTCGACGGCGGAACTTTCACCTCATTTGGTGTTCGTCTCGCTTATATCCTCGGCGGCAGATAAATCCTTTATCATCCAGACATCGCATCCGAAATGTCCCGTGTTTCCCATGGGTCCGCCCAGATGTGTAAACCCGAATTTTTCATAGATGCTCACTGCCTTTCGCAGTTCAGGCATTGATTCGATGTATACTTTGTGGTAGCCGGATTGCTTTGCGTATCCGATCGCTGTTTCAATAAGTTTCCAACCCAGACCTTTTCCCCTCGCGTCATGATGGAGGTACATTTTCACGAGTTCGCAGACCCCTGCGGGGAGTCCATCGGACGGAAAAATGCCTGTGCCACCCAGTATGCGGCCATCCTCTTCGGCCACAAAATAGCTGCTGCCAGGAGTTTGAAATAAATCCGATAAATGATCTGTTGAATCGTCGTAGTAGACAGTTCCGGGCTTATTGGCACCGAATTCTTTCAGCGCGCCACGGATAATTATGGCAAGTGCCGCGTCATCAGAGGGCATGATATTTCTGATACATAATGAGATCATGCAGCAAAACTACGAAGCGGTAAATTAACTGAGCACTGCGAAAAGTCCATACACCAGGACATATGTCACGAATATGACGGCGAAGAAGATTTTTGTGGGATTTTTCATAAGGTAACCCTTGGTTTTTAATCAGATAGGATAGAATATCAGCTTAACGGCTTATGAAGACAAATATTGTACCAGTTAGAGTGTGATAAGGGTAAAATGGGGAGGGAGGGAATGAGCAAATGAGCAGATGAGCAGATGAGCAGATTAGCAAATTAGCAGATGAGCAAATGTCGGAGCTTCGCGCAGGAATTTAGCGCGAAGTGTACTGGTTTGGGTCAAATGCTTGATAAGTTTGGCTTATGGCAAAGTAGGTTGTTCAAAATTAGTCTCGCAGCATCGACATTTGCTAATTTGCTAATTTGCTAATTTTCTAATCTGCTCCTTCTCTAACCCACCGCCTTATTCACCAGTTCGGCAGCTTCGCTGAGCAGTATTGCACTCTGTACTTTCAAACCGCTTTCGTCGATCAGCTTCTTTGCCTCCTCCGCATTCGTGCCCTGCAGTCTCACGATGATCGGAACGGTGATATTTCCCATGCTCTTATAGGCATCAATAACACCCTGTGCGACTCTGTCGCAACGAACGATGCCGCCGAAAATATTGATAAGAATCGCTTTTACCTTTGGATCCTTCAGAATGATGCGGAAACCGGCTTCCACAGTCTGCGCATTGGCCGCACCGCCCACATCCAGAAAGTTTGCGGGCTCTCCGCCACTCAGTTTGATCATATCCATGGTCGCCATCGCCAGTCCTGCACCATTCACCATACATCCCACATTGCCATCAAGCTTTACAAAGTTCAGGTTGTATTTTCCGGCTTCTACCTCTGTAGGATCCTCCTCACTGTTATCTCTCAGCGCTTCCAGTTCGGCATGACGCATGATCGCATTGTCATCCAGACTCATCTTGCAGTCCACCGCTATGATCTTCTCATCACTGGTTTTGAAAAGCGGATTGATTTCAAGCATTCCGCAATCCAGATCCGTATATGCCTTATAAAGATTTGTAACAAACTTCACGCAGTTTTTAAAAGCCTCACCACTCAAGCCCAGGTTGAACGCGATTTTCCTGGCCTGAAACGGCAGCAACTTTCCACCCGGATGTACCCACTCCTTAAAAATCTTATCAGGTGTGTCGTGTGCCACATCTTCGATATTCATGCCGCCTTCTGTGCTGTACATGATAACATTCTGACCTTTTGCGCGATCGAGCAGGATGCTCAGATAAAATTCCTTCACCGGATTGGCGCCCGGATAGTAAACATCCTGTGCTACCAGCACCTTATTCACCACCTTACCCGCAGGGCCGGTCTGGATGGTCACCAGTGTGCCGCCCAAAATATTTGAAGCTATCTGCTTTACATTTTCTGAACTCTTTCCAACCTCCACACCACGCTGTTCGGTGCCCTGAATTTTCCCCTTGCCTCTTCCGCCGGCATGTATCTGGGCCTTTACCACCGCGAAACTATTTCCAGTCTGTACCTTGATTTGTTTATAAGCCTCTTCAGCAGCTTTTGCAGAGTCAACCGGTATTCCCTCCTGAACGGGAACATTGTACTTTTTCAGCAATTCCTTAGCCTGGTATTCGTGAAGGTTCATAAGTATAATTTGGACGAAGATAATGAATGCCCGCATACCTTTGCAGCATGAAAGATTTTTTGCCGGACATCGAATCCTGCCTGTCCGTCCTCAATGCCGGAGGCGTTATTCTCTATCCCACAGACACCGTGTGGGGACTGGGTTGCGATGCCACCAACCCCGAGGCAGTTGCGAAAATATTCACCATCAAACAGCGCGCAGAAAGCAAAAGTCTGATCGTGCTCATGTCCGGCGAGCGCGACATATTGCAACACGTGGCGGCGCCCGATCTGGCAGTGTTCGATTACCTGCAAACATTGACCCGCCCAACCACCGTCATTTACGAAAATGCCATCGGACTTGCTGAAAATATCCTTGCTACTGATGGCTCGGTAGGCATCCGGATCGTGAATGAAACCTTCTGCCGCAACCTGATCAAAAGATTCAGAAAACCCATTGTATCAACCTCTGCCAATGTCAGCGGACAACCAGCACCTCAGCATTTCAGCGAAGTCACAGACCAGATCAAAAACTCCGTAGATTATTGCGTGCAATACCGTCAGGATGATAAAAGCGCAGCAACCGCATCATCTGTAATAAAATGGAACGGTGCCAAACCGCCGACCATCATTCGTCCATAAATCATTGTTACTTTACAGTCATGAAGATATTGGTAAGACTACCAAACTGGTTAGGCGATATGGTCATGAGCATTGGCTTTATCAATGCGCTGCGACAGGTCTATCCCAATGCGCAGATAGATGTTATAGCCAAAAAGGGTATCGACACACTGCTCGACTTCTTCCCGGAAATAGCAAACCGGTATGTTTTTTCAAAGTCTGAATATCCAGGTCTTGCGGGCGCCTACCGTTTTGGAAAATCGATCCGCCAAACCACAAAAGCAGATCTTTATTTCTCATTGCCCGATTCATTTTCCACCGCCGTAACTGGCCTGGGTTCAGGTGCAGCGAAGCGAATCGGATATCGCAAAGAGCTCCGCTCCATACTGCTTACAAACGCTTACAATCGCCCGGAGAACATACACAGAGTAGACGAATACATTCACCTGCTTCAAAAATTTTCTGAGAAAGATATCAAAGTGCAACCAATCAGGCTGACGATTCCTTCCCGCAATCCATCGGGCGGACTGCTTATCAATGTCAATTCAGAAGCTTCTTCAAGGCGACTGCCGGTAGAAAAAGCGGCCTCACTCGTGCAGGACGTGCTGGACCAGTTTCCGCAACATACCATTTCAATGCTGGGTGGCCCCTCGGATACCGCACATGTAAACGATGTAATCAACTTACTGACTCCGGGTCATCAAATCAATAACCTTTGCGGGAAAACGTCCATCGCCACACTGATTCAAACGATGACAGATGCGGCCCTTGTCATCACCACAGATTCGGGTCCCGCTCACCTCGCAAATGCCACGGGCACACCGGTGATTGTTCTTTTTGGCGCGGGCAATGAAAACAACACGGCTCCCTACAACAAAGAAAACCTGGAAATCATCCGTATGGGTAAACTGCCCTGCGAGCCCTGCAGAAACAATGTTTGCAAAATCTATGGCAACCCTAAATGTCTTCAGGATATTGACAACGGCTTTGTGATCGATGCAGTCAGCCGATGGCTCATACATTCCCGCTAACAGCTTATTTTTGCCGCAATGGATATCAGGTGTACGGAAAAAGAATTGTCTGTATTCAGCAAAATCGCACATGCTGCCGCTGAACTGCAATATGAAACTTATATCATCGGTGGTTTCGTCAGAGACAAGATCATCGGCCGACCTACAAAGGACGCTGATATTGTATGCGTGGGCGATGGCATCGATCTGGCACACGCAGTAGCAAGACAATTCAATCCCCTCCCTCATGTTTCTTTCTACAAAAACTTTGGTACTGCCCGCATACTGGCTGAAGACCTCGAAATAGAATTCGTGGGAGCCAGAAAAGAAAGCTATCGCTCTGAAAGCAGAAATCCTGACGTACTTCCGGGTACGGTACAGGACGACCAGGAAAGACGCGACTTCACCATCAACGCGATCGGTATCAGCCTGAATGAAAATGATTTTGGAAGAATGGTTGATCCATTTAACGGGATAGAAGATATTCAGAAGCGGATACTCAGAACACCCATGGACGCTGATAAAACTTTCACAGACGACCCGCTCCGGATGCTGCGCGGTATCCGGTTTGCATCGCAACTGGATTTTGTCCTGGAAGCCGAATCCTGGGAAGGTATAATCCGAAACGCAGCTCGCATCAGCATTATATCGCAAGAGAGAATCACCGATGAGCTCAATAAAATCCTGATGAGCCCAAAGCCTTCTGTGGGTTTTGATTTATTGTACAGAAGCGGACTCCTTGAAATCATTTTCCCGCAGATGGTAGATCTTGCCGGAGCCGAGTATATCGACGGCAAAGGGCACAAGGATAATTTTTACCATACCCTCCAGGTGATCGACAATATTTCACTAAAATCAGATGATATCTGGTTGCGCTGGGCCGCTCTCCTGCACGATATAGCAAAACCCGCAACAAAGTTTTTTGAAGAAGGGCATGGCTGGACTTTTCACGGCCATGAAGTAGTAGGCGGCAGAATGGTGCCAAAAATCTTTGCAAAACTGAAATTGCCGCAAAACGAAAAAATGCGGTTTGTGCGCAAACTGGTGGAATTGCACCTGAGACCGATTAGCCTCACCAAAGAGAATATCACCGACTCAGCGGTCCGCCGCCTTCTTTATGATGCAGGGCAGGACATCGACGCATTGATGACACTGTGCGAAGCAGACATTACCAGCAAAAACAGGCAGAAGGTCAAGCGCTTCCTGGAGAATTTTGAAATGGTCAGACAGCGCATGGCGGAAGTGGAAGAAAAAGACCGTATAAGAGAATGGCAGCCCCCGATTACCGGCGAAATGATCATGAAGATTTTTGGAATCGGCCCCAGCCGGGAGGTGGGTGAAATAAAAAATGCCATCAAGGATGCAATCCTCGACGGCGAAATAGAAAACAACTACGATTCAGCATACAATCT
>JACMLD010000071.1 GCA_014379785.1 Chitinophagaceae bacterium | reverse complement strand
GCAAAGGAGCCGCCTATGGACGCGACAGCAGCCTGGCATGTTATAAAAAATACTGGCCCAAAGAAAAAATGGGCAGGCTGGAACTCGACGGAGAAGGCATGGAGCGTCTGTCGGACAATTTTTAGTCTGTCACCGGATACTTCCATGTAACACAGCCCGATGGCCGCGTCATCAATGGTCGCTACTCGAGCCTGATGAAAAAAGTGAAAGGAAAGTGGTATTTGTATACAGATCATTCTGGATAGGAATTCCTACCTTTAAAGCAACCAGAATAAGTTAGTCAATGAGAAAAACCTCTTACGAATCCAAGCCAATCAATCTGCTTTTGATCGGAGCACTGATAATGGTAGTGCTGGGGTTGGCGACAAATTCTGAGGCTCCCACGCTTTATATAAGGGATACTTATTACGTTTTTTCAGGCCGGTCTTTTGGACTTGCAACTGCCCTTTTTCTTGTTATTTTCTGGTTTATAAACAGATTGGTCGCCCATAGATTTTATTCAGTTTATTATTCATGGATTCATGTTATCCTCATGCTGATCAGCGTTGCGATTATGTTTGCCGGCGGGTATAGCTCAAATCTTGCTTCGATACCCATGCTGTCTGCGTTATTGATTTTTCTCGGATCACTGATGGCACTTGCAATCAATATTGTTCGCGGCCCAAAGAATAAGCCCGCTTAATTGCCGGCATTTTCAATCCCCAATATGCAATACAAAATCTTTGTTGTAATCGCTTTTTCTTTTGCAACGCTTCACATCACTGCTCAGAAGAGATCCGAAAATATCGTTGTGGTGACGCTTGACGGCATGCGCTGGCAGGATGTTTTTACAGGTGCCGATAGTTTGCTGACATATGACACGATGGCCACTTATAGTGAGAAATACGTTCAGGAAAATTTCTGGGCGGCTTCTGGGGCAGAAAGAAGAAAAAAGCTGATGCCTTTTATCTGGTCAGAAATCAGTGCCAAGGGGATCATTCTTGGCAATCGGGCCTACGGAAATTATATCAATACCGCCAACCCGCATTGGTTTTCTTATCCAGGTTACAATGAAATCATCACCGGATTTCCTGATACTACGGTAAACTCAAACGATAAAAATCTCAACAAAAACGAAAATGTTTTTGAGCTGATGAACCGGCTGCCGGCGTTCAAAGGAAAAACGGCTGTCTTCGGCTCATGGGATCTTTTTTCTTATATGTTTAACGAAAAACGATCGGGCGTGTATGTCAATGACGGTTTCAAAAAAGTAGAAGGTAAACTCAGCAAACGGCAATCCATGCTCAATGAGTTGCAATCCGAAATGCCTGATCTTTTTCATGGGGCGGAAAGACTGGATGTAGCCACTTTTTACCTTGGATTGGATTATATGAAGCTGAATAAACCCAGATTGATGTATTTCGGTCTTGGCGATACCGATGAGTTTGCACATGCGGGCGATTACGACAGCTATCTGGATGCGGCGCGCAAGGCTGATAAGTGGATATCTCAACTCTGGCAGTACATACAGTCAGAACCATTTTATGCGAATAAAACAACATTGTTGATCACCACAGATCATGGCAGGGGACAGGCGTCGGGGGCAAACTGGAGGCATCATGGAAAGGGTACTCCGGGTTCCGGTGAGATTTGGTTCGCTGCCATTGGTCCATCTGTTCCTGCATCAGGCGAAGTAAAAACCAAAGCACAGAACTTCCAGGGTCAGATCGCTGCTACTATCGCGGCTATGCTTGGGCAAAGTTTTAATCCTACGCACAAGCCGATGGCGCCGCTGTCATTTCGACCGGGCGCAGCGAGCGGAGAAATCCCCAACCGGTAGTCAAACCTTGAGTAATAGCAGGGGATTTCTCCACCCGCATCGCTTCGCGATGGGAGTCGAAATGACGAGAGCCACGGAACATCCGTGGCTCTCAAACTACTTAACTATCCAACTATCTACTTTCCACTTCTCTTCTTTAAACTTTCTCCTTTAAACTTTCCACTTTTAAACCCTAGTACCCTGCATTCTGCACCAGATACCCCGGGATATTACTCGCCGCATCAATGGCAGTCAGTGGAATAGGGAATAATCTTTTCTGCTTGTCAGTATTTGTTTTTTCTGTCCAGGTGCCCTCATATTTTCCAAAACGGATCATATCAGTACGACGAAGACACTCCCAATAAAATTCAAATCCTCTCTCTCTGAAAAGGATATCCAGCGTCATTGCAGCCAATGGAGCCGCTGGCGCCGTTTTGGTGCGTGAAGCTCTTACCAGGTTTACATCTGCCAGAGCGCCCACGGCATCATTCTTTCTCATCTTCGCTTCCGCACGCATCAGGTAGATATCTGCGAGACGCAAAATCACGATGTCATGCTCGCCAAAATTTCTGCCACTCACCGAAGTCTTGCTGAATTCATATTTCGACACGCGAAAACCAGTATTGTAGTTGCTACCCGCAACCGTAAAGTCGATTGCCTCGGTGAAGTCAACAGCCTGTGTTGGCCGGCTGCGTGTATCATGAAACAGTTTTGCGACGAGCATCTTTCCATTTCCGCATTTAAGAAACACGCCATTTCTTCTGATCAGGCCGTACTGCTGACCGCGCAGAATGCCGCGATTGATATTAAAAGCCGCAGCATCTACACAAGAGTCTGCCGGATTGGTATAAATGGAAAGATTCTGCTGGTAAAAACGTGGATCGGCCACCGCCGGATCCAAAGGAAGATTCGCGTTTACCCATGTCCGATAGAAATCAGGGGTAATGCCCGGTCCATCGGTACCATTTGCTCCTGTATATGCCGGCAAAGGGAACTGGTCACCAGACAGGGAAAAATAAGCCATACGGTTATGACCATTCAGATTCGATCTTTGATCCACAGCAAAAATCAATTCCTTATTGCTGTGATTCGCATCACTGAAAAGAGAAAAATAGTCGTTGGATAATTGATGTCCACCTGTTGCAATCACTTTATCGCAATACTCAATCACCTTGTCAAGATCCTCGGTTTTGAATGTTACAGTTGCAGCGTAACGATCTCTGTAGACTCCGGCATTCAGATACAATCTTGCCAGAAGTCCCTGCACGCCCGCTTTTGTGAGACGGCCTGGTCCCGTTGTATTGTCGAGCAACGGCTCTACAGCCAGTAATTCCGACTTGATGTATTCAATAGCCTGCTCCCCGCGGATAATGGTAGAAGTCTCCTTTGGATCTTCTTTCACAAATACAAGTCCGTAAAGGTCGAGCGTCAGCATCGAATAATAGGCTCTCAATGCTCTTGCTTCGGCCAGTAACAACGGCGCTGAAGGATCGGTATTTGTCTTCAATACATTGATCGCTGTGATCGACCTTGATACACCCTGCAGAATATTATTCCATGTGTTTCTCACATTGACATCCGTACTCGTCGTCTCATGCTTGTGCAGCGCAAGATAAATTCCATTATCACCCCAGTCTGTTCCGCCACGATAAGGAAGAATGGCCTCATCAGTGGAAATTTCCTGTAAGGAAAAATAGTTGGTATGCAGAAACACATCTTCCAGTCTTGCATAGGCTGGCACAATGCTGCCCTCGGCAATCTGTTTTTCGGTCTGACCGGCCGACAAAGCCTCGTCAAGTACCTTCTCATTTAGTTTTGTACAACTGTACATGGTTCCTACGGTGATAGCCAACGAAAGGAAACTTAAAATTTTATTAGTCATATCTCTATTATTAGAATGAAATATTCAGGTTGAAAATCACTGACCTTGCTTTTGGATAGCTCAGGTAGTCGATACCGTAGGACAATGCGTTGAATTCTGAATCACTTCGATCTGTATTTACCTCTGGATCGTACCCATCATATTCTGTAATCAGGAAAAGATTCTGGCCAGTCACAGACAAACGCAATGCACTCACCCATTTTCCTATTCCAAGTTGCGAAGGATTGAAACTATATCCAAGATTGAGGTTGTTCAGTCTCAGATATGCACCATTTTTAAGATACCTGGTGCTCACGGGAGCTGAATTGTTTACAGACTCTTTCGCATCTTCAATCGCCTTACGTGTTACGTTTACGTTCTTGGACAATTTTAGTTTATAGAAATTTGAATTGGCAGTATTGTCGTACACTTTGTTTCCTGCTACTCCGTTAAAACTCACATTCAAATCAAATCCTTTGAATCCTACACCCCCATAAAAATTATACATTTTATTTGGCAAGGCAGTTCCTGCGGCTATTCTGTCCTTGTCTGAAATGATGCCATCCTTGTCAGTATCCCGAAAAGTGCTCACACCATTTGCATCAAAACCAGTAAATTCTTTCAAATAAAATGTGCCGATGGGTTCATCATTTACATAGCCATTGATTGTAGCCGAAGTAAGACCAGACCCTGACGCCGAGCCTGAGGTCAGCACAGTATAAGGTGAGTTTGTAACCTTGTTATCAATAAGTGTCAGGTTACCTCCAACATTATAGCTAAGTCCTGTCTTTGACTGATGACGATAATCCAGTTCAAATTCAAAACCTTTGTTGATTATTTTCATCGATTCGATGTTGTCCCAGGTAATTGGAGCAGGCTGCACAGGATCTGCCGGTGGTATAACCAATAAAATATTGTTAGATATTTTATTGAAATAATCGATGGTACCGCTTAACGCTCCATTAAGGAAAGCGAAATCAACTCCTATATCTGTCTGCTTTGAAACTTCCCACTGTATATCTGGATTTGCAAGTCTCGCAAATACAGTACCGGCAGGATATGCACCAGTCAAGGTTAGTGGATAACTGGTAGAGCCGGAAACCACCGTGTTAAAGGATGCCAAACTTTGCTTCGAAGGAATTTCCTGATTCCCCGTCATACCCCAGCCTGCACGCAATTTCAGATTGTAAAATGCCGAATTCTTCATGAAATCTTCTTCGGAAATTTTCCATCCGACCGAAAATGATGGAAAATATCCGTACTTGTTATTTGCACCGAATTTTGTGGATCCGTCAGCTCTGAAATTGGCTGTCATTAGGTATTTCTTGTTATACTGATAAGTGATTCTACCAAAAAATGACTGTAATTCATTGATACGGGCATAACCACCTGGCTTATTGTTGGCTAATGTAAGATCCTGTCCAAGACCCGGATTGAATATTGGTTCCACTGGTCCGATTGGAAAACGGTTGATACTATTATTTCGCCCCTGCAGGAATACTTCCTGATAGGAATGCCCCGCAAGCGCGGAAATATTATGAACGTCATTTGTCCAGTTATAGGTGAGATAGTTTTCTATCAGCGTATTTCTGTTTTGTGTGGTCCAAGTATCAAGTCTTCCTTCGCGGAATGGAACTGCATTGGGCAGAGCTTGCAAATCCCTTGTTCCATTTGAATTGTCTACACCAAAATTGAGTTTATACACAAGACCCTTAAAAAGTTTGAGTGAGGGACTGATATTGCCAATGACCCTGTTGATTGTAGTAATATCTTTATCCAGATCAAAATAAATCAGCGGATTATTGATCCCTTGGTATTGCGCAGGCTTCCCATTTGCATCATAAGCAGGATAGGTAGGATTATTGGAAATTACTTCAGCGATTATGCTCTGTACAGGCGGGCGATAATTTTTTGTATTGGCCACGCTGAGATTTGCCTCCACTGTTAACCTATCATCAAGAAAACGTTGGGTTACATTGAATCTCCCCGAGTATCTATCATGGCTGTTTGATTTGATTATACCCTGCTGCTTCTGCATTCCAAAAGAAGCGTAATAAGTCAGCTTATTAGCACCCCCGCTCATATTGAGGTTATAATTTTGAGTAAGCGCGGATCTGGTAACCTCTTTCTGCCAATCTGTATTTCCACCCTTATCGTCTATTACGGCACCGAGTTTCGGGACCTCTGCCCGAAATTCATCAGCCGTTAAAACGTCCAATGCCCGTGCAATTTTTGAAATACCAATACTTGTAGTGAAAGACATAATAGAAACACCGGCTTTACCTCTTTTCGTTGTAATAAGTATCACACCATTAGCACCTCTCGCTCCATAAATAGCGGTTGCAGATGCATCTTTTAAAACATCGATAGATTCTATGTCCTGTGGATTTAAAAAATTTAATGGATCGCCACCGCCGGTGCTCGAATTGTCGAGCGCCAGACCGTCGATAACAAAAAGTGGGGTGTTACTTGTTCGGATACCTCCAGGACCTCTTACAGTTATACCAAGTATGCCACCCGGTTCACCACTTGCAGATGTAACATTCACTCCTGAGACCTTACCTTGAAGTAATTCCTGAGGAGTGTTTACAATACCCTTATTAAACGACTCGCTTTTAATGCTTTTTACAGAACCAGTCACATCACGTCTGCTCTGCGTACCATAACCTACCACTACAACCTGATTCAATTCAGTAACATTGGTAGCCATTGAAATTTCTACGATCGACTTATTTACAATGTCTATCTCCTGTACGGTAAAACCCGAATAGCTTACAACCAATACAGAAGTATTGTCCGGGACTGTAATGGTAAAAGCACCGTTCTCATCGGTGACCGTTGATTTTGTATTGCCCTTGACCGTCACGGTAGCGCCCGCCAGCGGCTTTCCGGATGCATCTCTGACCACACCGGTGACTGTTTTGTCGAAAAAAGGAACTTTGATTTCTGGTGCCCCGGCAGCTTTGGCCGAAATTGGGGCCCAAACACATAAGAGGGCGAAGATTGCTGCGGAGATTGCCCCACAGCAAATACGCGAGCTACGAACGTTTCGCATTGGTGATTAGTTTTGATTACTTAAACAAGTCCGCAAGGTAAAGACATTTTATCCCTGCATCATTACCAAACGGTTAAGATTTGGCGTTTTAAAGGAAAGATTATTTTATTATATTTACGATAATAAAAACGCCATATGTCAAATAATTCTATCCCGACAGCCGAAGTAAACCCGCTTCAAAGTATTGAGCTCTGGGAAGACGATGTTCTGGTCAGATACCCTGAAGCCGGAACCCCTCCAAAAACAAAAGAAGAGTTCCGCAATTACGAGAATTCAGCAAAAGACGCCACCGTAAGAGAATTTTATAGACTCAACCATAAATACCAGACTTACGATTTCGTTCAGCAGAAAAGAGCGGAGTTTTTACAATTCAACCGCAAAGAGCTGAAAGTTTGGGAAGCCATGGAGTTTCTAAATACCCTGGTAGACGAAAGTGATCCCGACACTGACCTGGATCAGCTCCAGCATCTGCTGCAGACAGGAGAGGCGATCCGTGAAGACGGTTATCCTGACTGGTTTGTCCTTACCGGATTTATCCATGACATGGGCAAGGTGCTTTGTCTCTTCGGCGAGCCACAATGGGCAGTAGTAGGTGATACATTCCCCGTTGGCTGCAAATTCTCCGACAAGATTGTCTATCCTGAATTTTTCAAAGACAATCCGGACAGCAACGATCCACGCTACAATACAAAATATGGTGTCTACGAACCAAATTGCGGTTTGAAAAATGTAACGATGTCATGGGGGCACGACGAATATCTCTACCAGATCGTAAAAGACTACCTGCCCGAGCCTGCATTGTACATGATAAGATATCATTCATTCTATTCCCAGCACAGAGAAAAGGCTTATGACCATCTGATGGACGAACACGATCATGAGATGTTTAAATGGGTAGACAAGTTTAACCCATACGATCTCTACTCAAAAAGTCCAAAACCGCCAGTAGTGTCTGAGCTTCGTCCTTATTATGAAGGGTTGATTAAGAAATATCTGCCCGAAACGATAAGGCTCTAGCATGAACCACCTGCAGGCCCTCGACTATACCGTCTTCTTTATTTATCTCATTGCAGTTTCCGGATACGGATACTGGGTCTACCAGCGCAAGCGAAAGAAGGAAATGGATTCCAAAGACTTCTTTCTCGCCGAAGGGTCACTCACATGGTACGCCATTGGTGCATCCCTGATAGCCTCTAATATTTCTGCAGAACATTTTATTGGCATGTCGGGCTCGGGCTTTGCGCTCGGACTCGCAATTTCCAGTTACGAATGGATGGCTGCGGCAACACTTATTATTGTTGCCGTTTTTTTTATACCGGTCTATCTCAAAAACGGCATATTCACCATGCCGCAGTTTTTGTCAAAGCGGTATAACGACACGGTGGCCACGCTGATGGCCATTTTCTGGCTGCTCGTGTACGTTTTTGTCAACCTCACTTCTATCATTTACCTGGGTGCGCTTGCCATCAATTCCATTTCCGGCATCGACTTTTTCTGGTGCATGATTGGGCTGGGCGTGTTCTCCATTTTTGTAACACTCGGTGGAATGAAAGTGATCGGATACACAGATGTGATACAGGTGCTGGTTCTCATTATGGGTGGACTGGTCACCTGCTATCTTGCGCTCACACTGGTTTCTGAGCATTTTGGTTATGGCGCGGATATTTTAAAAGGCCTTGCTGTGGTCAAAGAAAAAGCACCGGGACACTTTCACATGATATTCGACAGTTCCAATCCTTATTATAAAGATCTGCCCGGACTCTCCGTGCTGATTGGCGGTATGTGGATCAATAATCTTAATTACTGGGGCTGTAATCAGTACATCACGCAAAGAGCCCTGGGAGCGAGTTTGCCCACCGCGCGCAAAGGAATTCTTTTTGCCGCTTTTCTCAAATTGCTGATTCCGCTCATCGTTGTGATACCCGGTATCACCATGTTTGTGATGTATCAGAATGGTCTGTACGGCGCTGAAATGACCGACGCGAATGGTGTCATCAAACCCGACCATTCCTATCCAACCCTAATGAATCTTTTGCCAAATGGCCTCAAGGGATTGGCTTTTGCAGCATTGACCGCTGCGATCGTAGCTTCCCTTGCCGGAAAGGCAAACAGCGTGGCCACAATTTTTTCTCTTGATATTTATAAGAAATTTTTTAAGAAAGATGCCTCAGAAAGGCAGCTTGTAAAGACTGGCAGAATCACCGTCATTGCTTCGATGTTGCTGGCCTGTCTGGTGGCCCCCGCTCTGCGCAATCTTGACCAGGCCTATCAGTTTATCCAGGAATATGTCGGCTTTATATCACCGGGTGTATTGTCGATCTTTCTGCTCGGCTTTTTCTGGAAACGCACTACTTCAGCTGCGGCGCTGACTTCCGCCATTCTTACGATACCTCTTTCTACCGTCCTGAAGTTTTTGCCGGGATGGACAAACGGATATTTTCCGGATTTCCCTTTCATGGACAGAATGACCATCGTATTCGTTGTGCTGATGTTACTGATGATTGT
>JACMLD010000070.1 GCA_014379785.1 Chitinophagaceae bacterium | reverse complement strand
TGTTGTCCGTTCTGTCAATGTTGCTCCTGGTGCAATGGCGTTTACATTTATTTTATAGGGAGAAAGTTCAATTACGAGATTCTTTGCAAGCATTTCCAGTGCGGCTTTTGTCATGCCGTATGCTGCCAGGTTTTTGTGCGCCTGGTGCCCTGTGACAGATGACATGAACAGGATGCTGCCACCCAAGTTTTGAATTCTGATTTGCTTTGCGGCGGCCTGGGCGAGAAAAAAGCTACCCTGCAAATTTACTTTCATCACCTGTTCGAATGATTGAACGGGGTAGTCGAGAAAATCGCCGAACAAAGTAATGCCTGCGTTGGCAATAGCGATATGTAGTCCACCGAATGTTGCAGCCGCGGTTGAGACCATATGATTGATATGTGAAAGGTCCGATGAGTCGCCGGGCATTGCAAGGCAGTTGCCGCCTGTGGCATTGATATTGGCCGCCGCCTGTTCGCAGAGGTCCTTGTCAATGTCGTTGAGAATGACATTGGCACCTTGCATTGCGAGTTGTCGGCAGATTTCGTAGCCTATTCCCTGTCCCGCTCCGGTGACTATGGCAGTTTGGTTTTTAAATGAGACTGGCATGTCAGGATGTTTGGGAGTTGATGATTTTCTTGACGATACCTATCTGGCCGAGGTGGTAGTAATCGTGGTGTATCACACCCTGAATCATGTATTCCATTGTTTTGCCTGGCTGGTATTCTGCGCTGAGGTCGGATTCTTTAAGGTCGCCGAGTTTTTTCAGAATCGTGTGCTGGGATTGGGCTAATTCATTTTTGAGTGTTGTCCAGCTTTTTACCTGCAGATCAGATATTGGCACGAAATTGAGTTCGTCGACAGTCTCTGTTTTGTATTTGTAGTTTTTTTCGAAAGCGTTGATCAGTACGCTCCGCCAGTAGATCACATGCCAGACCAGTTCGGCGATGGAATGTGTTCCAGGGTATGGTTGCTGAAATGCGAGTTTGTCGTCGATGATGTTAAGTTTGTCCATCATGGTGTCACTCGCCCAGTTTTCTCCGGAGTAAAAGTTTTCAAATTGACGGATGAAGTGGTTGATTTTTATTGCGCTGGTATCGTTAGAAGGTATGCTCATCGATGAAAAGTTTTATGTAGTGGACTAGCTGGCCTTACAAATCTAAAACTTCTTTCGATTTGAATTGAGATCCTCTCACTCCCCCAATTCCCGCTCAATTGCCTTCAACTCCTCCAACTCTTTCAGATCACTCTCAAAACCTGCCTGTTTGCGGTCTTTGAAAGCACCCAGCTTGTAAGCGATGAAGTACAGCGCGGCTGTGATACCGATACTTAGCAGGGTTTCGCCAATCGCCCACCAAAGTCCTTTATTCTCCAGCTTTTTGGGAAGAAAGGAAACGGCTGTCAGCAGACCTGCAGTGAATAGAATACCTGCAAACCATCCCTGCAACTTTTTCATTTTCTCATAGCCCGCTATGGTTCTGCGCAAAAAAGCATCCAGCGCCACAGTATTCAAATCTACATTCAGTGCAACAAAACTTTTTATCAGAGTATAAATCGCAATGCCCACTCCTATCATCAAAATAACATAAGGCACAAACTGCAGACTGTATTTGAAATCAAAGGGGTTCCCCCAAATAACGGCCGCCAGCAAAACCAGCAACGTAAACATCCAGGCAAGCAATACCGTGTCGGCACGGCGAATTCTTGTTATACGCGAACGAGAGCGCTCGCGCACAATTCCCAGCACGAGCCTTTCATGAATTTTCTCAGTAGCGGCCATTCTGCGGTCATACCGCTTCCATTCCATTTTCAGATCTTCAATATTCATTTGAATTGATTTTGATATGCTTTTGTAATTTCTTTTTGATTCGGTTTATCCGTACGCCTACATTGCTGATGCTGATCCCAATGATTTCTCCGATTTCATCATAACTTTTTTCATCCAGATACAACAGGATGACTGCCCGCTCCACCTCGGTGAGTTCCTGGATTGCCTGATTCAGAAATAGAAGATTCTCGGTTCCGGCACCGCCCGATGACATATCCGGAATCTGGAATTCCAACATTCCCAGCGCAAGCGTTCCAGGTTTTCTGGACTCCTTTCGAAAATTGGAAATGGCAGTATTCAATGCTACCCGATAGATCCAGGTGCTGCCGGAAGATTCGCGCCTGAATGCAGGAAAGGACCGCCATAGCTGAAGCACTATCTCCTGGAAAAGATCCCGC
>JACMLD010000069.1 GCA_014379785.1 Chitinophagaceae bacterium | reverse complement strand
TGCTGCGGGTCGGGCGCTGACGCCTGTGTTGAACGCCATGGCCGAATGGGCAATCAGGGACAATAAAAAACGTGCGCGGAAAACCTCGAAATAAATTTGCGAAACCTCCCAGTTGCATATATATTTGCAACCGAACGGTGTCTTTAAAAAACAAACGATGAGAAGGGATATTTTTCAGGCGATAGCAGATCCTACCCGAAGGGCGATTATCACGCTTATTGCTTTACAGGCGATGACACCCAATGCGTTGTCAGAGCATTTTGACACGAGCCGGCAGGCGATATCCAAGCACCTGCGGATATTGACCGAATGTGAACTGGTAAAACAGGAGCACAGGGGGCGGGAGATCTACTACCTCCTGGAGGCGGACAAGATGAAGGAGATAGATAAATGGCTGGAGCAGTTTCGCAAGATATGGGTGAGTCGTTTTGACCAGCTGGACGATGTTTTGCAGGTACTAAAGAAAAAGAAAAAATAATTTTATGAAAAGAAAAATTCTGCTCGTTGTATCCGTTTTGTTTGGTTTGATGTTTATCAATGCCGGCCTCAATAAATTTTTTAACTATATGCCGGTGCCTGAAAATCTTCCGGAGAAATTGATGACTTCATTCAAGGCCATCATGGAGATCGGATGGTTGATGCCTTTGATTGGTTTTGCTGAGATACTCGGCGGAGTGCTGGTGATTTCCCCACGCACCCGCGCGCTTGGCGCACTCGTTATTTTTCCGGTAATGATTGGTATTATCTTAACCGGTATATACACTGACCCGTCGGGACTGGTAATGCCATTGGTTCTGCTGCTGGTGAATCTTTGGATCATTTATGAGGAGAGAAGGAAGTATCTGCCGATGGTGAGTCATCACTATGAAGGCATGAGATAACTTATTTCTGCATTTACTTTAATAGAGTGATAAATAGCAAAGTTTCCAACCTGTAAAGAACTGCATTTTATAAAGTTTAATTATTCTCAAATGAGAAAAATAATGTACGGAATCAACCTCACAGCGGACGGATGCTGCGACCATACCAAAGGAAACGCTACCGAAGACATTCATCAATTTTTTACTGACCTCATGTCGGATGTTGACCTAATGGTTTACGGACGCAAGACTTATGAACTCATGGTTCCCTATTGGCCCGATGTCGCAAAAAACGAAACGGGGACAAAACAAGATATTGAATTTGCAAAGCGATTTGATGCGATCGATAAGGTGGTTTTTTCCCGGTCATTAGAGAAGGTAGGGGGAAATTCGAAGATTATACGCAATAATCTTGAAGAAGCAATTCTGGAAATGAAGCAGCAGCCGGGAAAAAATATTTCGATTGGTGGGGTGGACCTGCCAACCCAGTTGGTTGCACTCGGTTTGGTAGACGAATTTTTCTTTGTCGTTCATCCCGTTATTGCCGGCGAGGGAAGAAGGCTCTTTGACAATCTGGGGATGAAGGACAAGTTAAACCTGCAACTCGTGTATTCAAAAGTGCTGCCATCAAAGGCGGTTGTATTACATTACCTGAAAGGATAAAAAAAAGCGACGAGAAAGTCTCATTTAAGTTACAAATTAGAAGTCGTTATAGGCGGTCTATATGTTCTTGAATCCGAAAAAGTACTTCGTCAAATGGAGGCTGGCCATTGTAATACAAAGCTTTGGTTGCTTCATATCGTATTTTAAATCGGTCTCGCAGTTCGCCAGAAAAACTAAAAGCGGGATTTTCAGCAATGATTACACCTTTATCCTTGCCTACAAACCGTTCTTTTTTATGCTTTTCATAGGCATCTGTACCAATAAATTCCTGAACAAGTGGATTGTCTAGCAAACTATATATATCATAGTATTGGCGCATGAGATTTTGCTTCTCTTGCCCAGTTTCTTGTTCTCGTCTGAACTTAGTCACGACGGTTTGAAGTTTTTCGACAAAAGTATAACCGGGGTGATAACAGGAAATATCAATAGCGCGATTGTCGTTAATATCCAGACCAGTGGTTGCCATCGCTCTTTCGTATGCCCATGAACTAATAGTGAGTGGCTGATTGGGTGTAACCGTGTCAAAGCCGACTTCGAGCAGTATTCCTACTTTTAATCCTTCAATCTTGTCAGTGAAGTTTTCGTAATGTAATCGGATACCACCACTATTATAGGTTTTTCCATTATCAAATTCAGTATCTCTTTCAATCGATACAATCCCATCAATTTTAATATTGTCTTTTAGCCAGTCATAATAGTTTTTACGAGATTCTACCGCATCTTTTTTCGTATTTGACGGATCAGTTACCACTCCGAGTTTTTTAGGCGGGTTTATTTGAATATCGATATCCTCGGAAAATCGATGAATAATTTTATATCCCTTAGAAAGGGAGGTACCACCTTTCATTTCAAAAGATAAATTCTGTTTTTTCAAACCGTACAAAACGTGCATAATCCAATAGTCTTTTTCGACAAGTCCTGCATCTATCTTTTGTTCTGCTGCAAGTATTTTCAGCAATTCCGGAAATTCTTTTAACTCATGAAGATATCTAGCCGGCATAGAATACTTATTTTAAGACTGGGGAAAGTAAAGTTTTGGTTTTAGCGTTCCCATAACGAACTAAGGAATTTTGCATGTTCTTTCTGTCTATTAATTTTGCCTTGCTAAGTACTTTCTTTAACACTTCATCTTTATCTTCAGCAAGCTCATCCAGGTTGTTTACAAGATCAACTAATAAAAATTCCTGGCTGAGTTTTTTAGGAAACCGATGTTTTGCATGGAAGTAAAATTCCTTTCCTCCCAAATCGAATACACCATGCCGTTTGTGATTATAAACTATCCGCTTATTGTATAGTTGCGTTGTTCCCACGCCTAAACTATTATAGGCATTGGGTGTTGTCAGCAAAAAGTCATCATCTTTGAGAAAGCTCCGAACCAATTCGCTTTCGTCGGGCGGAACTGCACCGAATACGGTTTTCTTTGGGACATAATATAAACCTGATGCAAGCTTCTTCACACTTCCATCTTCTACCAATTCCGCCAGGTGGCGATCAACGGCAGTTGACCATTGGTATAAATCTGCTCTGCGGTAGACTTTGCCTGGTTTCAAATGTTTACGTAGTGTATCCAGCTTTTTCACCATAAGGCAAATATATGATAAATTATCTAAAATTGCATGAAACTAAATTGAAAATCCATGCAAAATTAGATAGTAAACGGTAATTTGAATGAGAGTCCCCTCAGTGCCTAACAACAAAAAAAGCGACCGT
Source organism: Chitinophagaceae bacterium (assembly GCA_014379785.1). Lineage (GTDB taxonomy): Bacteria > Bacteroidota > Bacteroidia > Chitinophagales > Chitinophagaceae > JACMLD01. The sequence continues at coordinate 7,913 of JACMLD010000069.1, read as the reverse complement.
AAAGTCGCTTTCAAAGTACCCAGGATGGGAGTTGAACCCACACTTGCATTGCTGCAAACAGGATTTTAAGTCCTGCGTGTCTACCAGTTTCACCACCCGGGTGTGTTCCTGTCATTTCGAGCGGAGCGAGAAATCCCGATCATTTCTCCCAAACTAACCATCGGGATTTTCCCTTTGGTCGAAATGACGAACAAAAAAAAGTCCAAACTTTCGTTTGGACCTTAGAGCGAAAGACCGGGCTCGAACCGGCCACCCCGACCTTGGCAAGGTCGTGCTCTACCAAATGAGCTACTTTCGCATTCAAGAGCTATTTTTTAGGACTGCAAAAATAAGGATTGTACAGTTCCCGCAAAATCTTTTTTACTATTTATACTGAGGAGTATACAAAGTATTACCCGGTACACTCACCTCAGGTCTTCCCTTATACCTGTGCTGATACAGTCCAATACTACCACCTACAATAAAAGCCACCAGACAAAATACCTGCAGATAAAAAAGAAATACGGAAGAGTTTACCCAGCTATGCTTAAAGTCTTTCTCCCTCGGATCCTTAAATTCTATTGGTTCGATATGCTCCATAAATGATTGAATTGCTTTGCAAAAATATACTATCAGGGTTAATTATTCATGCACAATCTCAGAAAATTTTGTTTTGCCCTTAATAAAATGCTGCCACACAACACTCTTGCCCAACCAACCCCCCAACTTGCCGGTTTTTGATGCCGGGAAAACACTCCTCGATCGCTTAAACAACAACCATTTTATAAAACTCAGATGTGCCCTCAAAATCGCCCAGAAATATATACCCTCGCCCGCAAATAAACTTTTCCATGCCGAAACCGAATCCAGTAAAAATCGCCAGTTCAGCTTCCAGAACCCCTCCCAAAACGGCATATTCTTCGCCATCATAATGAGATTATTTCTGAAATTCAGATACACCTTCCTGGCATTCCCCTTCGGCAGCGTACCACCTCCCACATGATACACCATTGCCTGCGGACAAACCATTACCAGATAACCCGCCAACTGCATCCGCCAGCACAAATCAATTTCCTCCTGGTGCGCAAAAAAATATTCATCCAGACCCCCGCAGCCATGATACACCGCTGGTCGCACAAACATCGCTGCTCCACTCGCCCAGAATATTTCCGCTATATCATCATACTGTCCCTCATCCACCTCGCAAACATCAAAAACCCTCCCCCTTGCAAAAGGATAGCCCAGATAATCAAGCCACCCTCCGGCCGCACCTGCATATTCAAACAATTCGCGTTGACGCTCCATCCGGATCTTTGGCTGGCACGCCCCAATCATTTTATCGCTTTCCATCAACTTTATAACCGGTGCGATCCAATCCGGTGTCACTTCCACATCCGAATTCAGCAACACATAATAATCCGACTTCACCTGCTTCAACGCCAGATTATACCCAATCGCGAAACCATGATTGCGTTCGAGCTGTATAATTCTCACCGCGGGGTAATTTCGCTTCAGAAAATCAACCGAGTCGTCATCTGAAGCATTGTCAGCGACAATCACCTCGAGGTTGTCCCACCGCGAAGCCATCACAGAAGGAAGAAATTGTTCGAGATACTTCCGGCCATTCCAATTCAATATTACTATGGAAACTTTGGGGTTCAACAGGCTGCTGATTCTTTGAATGAAGTTCAAAAATAGGGTATAATTTAGGACAATGATTCAATCACTCTTCAGCTGGCGCACAGGTCTGGCGCTTATTGCCATCGCTATCGTGGGCAGCTCTGTTTTCTATTCACAATACCTCGCAAAAAAAATCGCCAAGGAAGAAAGGCTGAGAGTAGAACAATGGGTGGAGGCAGAAAAATTGCTTGTGACCGACTCCACAGGCGTGAGCAACCGGCTGGTGACACTGATCGTTCCCGAAAACAAGACCATTCCAATCATCGTGACCGATGAAAAAGGCACGGTGGTAATGCATGCAAACCTCGACTCGGCTAAAGTGGCCGAAGACAGCGGATATATCAATTCGCAACTGAAAACATTCAAGTCACAAAACGACCCCATAGAGTACATCAATCAACTGGATTCAAGCCAGCGCGATTATTTCTACTACGGACACACCAGCCTCCTGAGCGAAGTGCAATACTACCCGCTGATCCAACTACTGATCGTTGCGCTTTTTATCATTATCACCATCTGGTCAATCACCACAAGAAATAAATCGACCCAGAACCAGGTCTGGGCGGGAATGGCGAAAGAAACCGCTCATCAGCTCGGAACGCCCATCTCTTCATTGGAAGGCTGGGTAGAAATGCTGAAAGAAAATCCCGCAAACGACTCAATTACACCGGAACTGCAAAAAGATGTGGCCCGTCTGAAACTCGTTTCCGACCGCTTTAGCAAAATAGGCAGCAAACCGCAACTGCTTCAGCAGAATATTGTAGAGCAGATAGACCTGATGGTGGAATACATCCGCCGGCGTGCAACCGGAAAGGTCGTCTTCACCATAGACCACCATGATCATCCAAATATCATCGCACAAATTTCTCCTCCGTTGTTTGACTGGGTTATCGAAAACCTGCTGAAAAATGCACTTGACGCAATGGAAGGCAAAGGGACCATCGCCATCGATATCCGCGAAAACGAGAACAATATCACCATAGACGTCACCGACAGCGGCAAAGGGATAGCCGCCCAGAATATTTCGCAGGTATTTAAACCGGGATTCACTACAAAAAAAAGAGGGTGGGGACTCGGACTCAGTCTATCGCGACGCATCATTGAACAATTTCACAACGGCCAGATTTTTATAAAGAACTCCGAACCCGGCAAGGGCACCACATTCCGGATAGTTTTACATAAATAGAATCAATCAGCCTTTGTGAATTATTAAAAACACTATACATTTGCAATCCACTCAAAAGCGGAGGTGGCGAAATTGGTAGACGCACTACTTTGAGGTGGTAGCGCCCGAAAGGGTGTGGGAGTTCGAATCTCCTCTTCCGCACAAAAAGCTCCTTAACCGGAGCTTTTTTGTTTTACCTGTTTCCTTGCTGCACTTAGTTATTAAACCCTACCTTAATAAAAAAATCAAGAATATGGGAGCATGGGGTATAGGAATTTTTGAAAATGATGATGCGATGGACTGGCTGGGAGAATTTTCCGAAAGTCCCTCCATCGCCGGGCTGCGCAATCCGATCGACGAAATTCTGAACAACACGGATTATATCGAGGCCCCGGACGCTTCCATAGCATTGGCCGCTGCAGCTACAATCGCCGCCATTAAAGGCAAACCATCCGCCGCCTTTCCCGATGACTTCGAAATCCCGGAACTCGAAATTGACAACGGATTAATTGACGATGCAATCATCGCTATGAGAAAAATTTCAGAAGATCCCGACTCAGAACTCAAACAATTGTGGGAAGAATCTGAAGAAAGCATGGGTTGGCACAATACCATATTTTCTCTCGCCGGGAACCTCGAAAAATCGAAGAGCCTCTAAGATTTCTCTATATTTATTGTATGAAAAAATGGATACTCTGGTTGTCAATGACAGCCTCCGCCTGCCAGGAAAAACCAACGCAAACAAACGACACCGCAACAGCCAAAATAGCGATAGAAAATTCGGATCCGCACACCTATGCACGTCCGCATCTCGCCATCGTAAAACATCTCGACCTGGCCCTGAAAGTTGACTTCGCCACACAAAAATTACAAGGCAAAGCAGTCTGGACCATTGAAAACGTTTCAAAAGGAAACGAAATCATCTTCGACGTAAACGGCATCAGCATAGAGAAAATTACCACCGGCGAAGAAGAAACACCCGCAAAATTTACAACCGACAGCGCAAACGAATTCATGGGAGCGCCACTGAAAATATCCATCCTGCCGGAAACAAAAAGAATATCCATCTACTATTCCACTTCGCCTGATGCCACAGCAGTACAATGGCTCACGCCAAAACAAACCGCTGGCAAAAAACACCCCTTTCTTTTCACCCAATCGCAATCTATACTCGCCCGCACATGGGTGCCCTGCCAGGACGGACCCGGAATAAGATTTACATACAACGCCAGGATCCAGGTGCCGAAAGAATTGCTCGCTCTGATGAGCGCCGAAAACCCACAACAGAAAAACGACAGCGGTATCTACCATTTCAAACAAACACATCCCATCCCGTCCTACCTGCTGGCACTTTCAGTGGGTGACCTCGCCTTCAAAAGCATCGACTCACGGACAGGCGTATACGCAGAACCATCAATCGTAGCCAAAGCCGCGTGGGAATTTGCAGACATGGGACGCATGGCAGACGCTGCAGAAAAAATATACATTCCATACCGCTGGGGGCGATACGACGTGCTGGTTCTTCCACCGAGCTTTCCCTTCGGCGGAATGGAAAACCCAAATCTCACATTCGCAACGCCCACTCTGATTGCGGGTGACCGTTCCCTTGTGAGCGTCATCGCGCACGAACTCGCGCACAGCTGGACAGGCAACCTCGTAACCAACGCCACCTGGAACGATATGTGGCTCAACGAAGGCTTCACCACCTATTTCGAAAGACGTATCGTGGAAGCGGTCTACGGCGAAAAGGAAATGCAGATGCAGGAAGTACTCGGACGCGAAACACTCAACGGCCAGATAAAAGAATTCGGAGCCACCAGCCGCGATACGAAATTAAAAGGCGATTACGCCGGCAGAAATCCCGATGATGCCATCAGCGAAATTCCATACGAAAAAGGATACAGCTTCCTTCGCACCATAGAAGCCGCCACGGGAAGAGAAAATTTCGACGCCTTTATGAAAAAGTACCTTTCAGAAAATGCCTTCCAGTCAAAAACAAGCGAAGAATTTCTTGAAGCACTTACCAGCGACCTGCTCAAAAATGATTCAGAACTGGTGAAAAAAATTGAGATAAAGTCATGGGTATATGAACCCGGACTACCCACAAATGCGCCACCGGTAGCCGCACCCGCTTTCAAAACCATCGATTCGCTGATCGGCATATGGTCGGACGGAGGTAGCATAACTGGCATGGCTAAACGCATTTCATCTGCCAATGAGAGACTGTATTTCCTGGGACATTTGCCCGCGACTACCACCGCAGAAAAAATGACCGCAATCGACAATGAATTTAATTTTACTTCCTCCAACAATGCTGAGTTGCAATGCGACTGGTACACCCTGTCGGTTCGTCACCAATACAAGCCAGCCTATCCCGGCATTGAAGCATTTCTCAAATCGGTAGGAAGAAGGAAATTCCTCATGCCCATTTACAAGGAAATGAAAAAAACGCCTGACGGTCTTCAATGGGCAAAGAAAATCTTTGCCGAAGCAAAAGAGGGCTACCACCCGCTGGCAGTGCAAAGCGTTGGCGCATTGCTGGCAGAATAAATGATTTGGTAAATTACACCCAAAGAAAGCAAGACATGTCTGATATTAAATGTCCGGAATGCGGCAACGTTTTTCCGATGGAAGCCGCCGTGACCGAAGAATACAAGAAAGAACTGAGGGAGCAGATGCTCAGCTTCAAAAAGCAGAAGGATGAAGAGTTTGCCAAACGTGAGAAGGAAATTCTGGATCAGATGCTCAGAAGAGAATCTGATGCGGGAAAGAAATTTGAAAAGGAAAAGCAACAGTTACAGTCCACCATAGAAGAATCGCTGCGCAGAAACATCAGCGCAGATTTTGAAAACAAGCTGAGACTTCTGGAAGACAACAACCGAAGCAATGAAGAAAAGCTGAAACTTGCGCGTCAGAAAGAAATGGAATTTCTGCAAAAAGAACAGGCATTGATGAGCCGTGAAGCTGAACTCGAAATCTCCGTGCAAAGAAAATTGCAGGAAGAAAGGTCAAAGCTTTCTGAAGAACTGAGAAAAATAGAAGAACAAAAAACCGCGGCAAAAGAATCAGAATACCAGCTCCGCGTAAAAGAACTGGAAAAACAACTCGAAGATCAGCAGAAACTGGCCGCCGAGATGAAGCGGAAAGCAGAACTCGGTTCATCTCAACTCCACGGAGAAATACAGGAGCTGGCGCTCGAAGCATTGTTGCAATCAGCGTTTCCATTCGACCTGATCCAGGAAGTGGGCAAAGGCGTGCGCGGTGCAGACTGCGTGCACATAGTCCGAAACAGCTTCGGCCAGGAATGCGGCAAAATAATTTATGAAAGCAAACGCACGGCAATCTTCGGTACCGACTGGGTGGAAAAACTAAAGACCGATATGAGAAGTCAGGGGGCCGACATTGCCGTGATCGTCAGCGAAGCACGTCCACGCGATATGTCCACCTTCGGTGAAAGAAACGGGGTATGGGTCTGCAATTTCGTGGAAGTAAAAGCACTTGCCACTGTACTGCGGGACAGCATACTCCGCATTTTCAACGCATCAAAAAGCCAGCAGAACCGTGGCGATAAAATGCACCTGCTATACGACTATCTCACCAGCACAGAATTTTCAGAGCAATGGAAAGCCATTCGCGAAGGATTTATGAGCATGAAACTCTCCATACAAAAAGAAAGAGATGCGATGGAAAGATTATGGAAAGCGAGAGAAAAGCAACTCGAGAAAGTGCTGCTGAATGCTGCGCACGTGCGCGGTTCAATAGAAGGAATCGCCGGTATGGATGCCGTTGACCTCAACCTGATCGAAGGACCGGAAGAAAACGAAGACGACAACGCGCATTAGGTATTTACCCATGTGAGCACAATATTTTCGAGCAGACGAAATCTCACCTGCAGATCCGTTTCGGTTTTTGTAAACCGGCACTGAATGGTCAGGCCCGACTTGTCAAGATCGGTTAGCAGAATATTATCGCTGAAATCAACGCCTCCGATTCCATACCATTTGAATACAGATTCTTTTGCTGACCACAGCAACGTAAGGGTGGTCATATCGGCATCGTGAAAAATTTCCTTTTCATGACTTCCAAGAAATTTTTCACGGATTCGGGTGATTTTCTCCGCAGGCATTTCGATGTCTATTCCAACCCTTTCATACCGGCTCACAATCGCGGCTGCATAGTCGCCGCAATGCGAAATGGAAAAATGATACTGCTCTTTCTCCAGAAATGGCTTCCTCGTATCGGCAATCAATATTTCAGAAAGCGGAAAATCATCAAAAAGATAAGGCAACAGAAACCTTCCTGCGAGATGCTGCAAACGCTTGTGAGGATGAGTTACACCACGCTTCAGTGGCACATTCGCCAGAAAAAACTCGTCGTCCTCCCGGATATGCCAGACTCCCAGCCTGGTGTGTTCGTTGATATTATGTTGATAAACTAATGGCAAATGAAATATTTAGATTTTAGATTGCACCCGCTAACCATCAAATATAAAATTACTCAAGATGATTCTCTCAGATAAAAGGATTTTGGAGGAAATTGAAAAAGGAACCATCAAACTTGTACCGTGGAGAAAGGACTGTCTGGGCAGCAACTCGTACGATGTGCATCTTGGTAAAACACTGGCTACTTACCGCGAACATATCCTGGATTCAAAAAAACACAACGAGATCGAACATTTCGAAATCCCGGAAGATGGTTTTGTGCTCTATCCGCATATCTTTTACCTGGGGGTAACAGAAGAATACACCGAAACACACGCGCATGTGCCTTTTCTCGAAGGCAAATCATCGACTGGTCGTCTTGGCATAGACATACACGCCACTGCGGGAAAAGGTGACGTGGGATTTTGTGGTCACTGGACGCTTGAAATTTCTGTGAAGCAACCCGTTAAAGTCTACAAAGGCATGCCTGTTGGTCAACTCATTTATTTCCCCGTTGACGGCGAAATCGAAACAAAATACAATCAGAAAAAAGATGCCAAGTACAGCGGTCAGCCTGACCGCCCCGTAGAAAGCATGATGTGGAGGAATAAATTCTAAAGACTTTCGGCCCCGTATTTTTTATAGTAGGCAACGAGAAATGCCATCAC
>JACMLD010000003.1 GCA_014379785.1 Chitinophagaceae bacterium | reverse complement strand
GAACCGCAAAAATTTCTACTGACGGAACAATACAGCCTGTGGGCCGTTATCAATTCAGGGCAGGTAACCAACAACTATGAGTGTAGCAGAAGAAAGACGCACAAAAAAAGTTTTACTGGGCGAAGACAACAACTCCCTGGTCATGCTTTTTGCTATCAACTCGCTCGTTTTTGTGGTTCTCAAGTTTACAAAAGTCGTTTACCAGATGACCGAACTGCCGACTGACGCTTTCTACCGCAATATTTTCAACTGGTTTGTTCTCCCCGCAGAAATCGGCAAACTATCCGGCAGACCCTGGACATTGCTTTCATACATGTTTACGCATGACAATCTCATGCATATTCTGCCAAACATGCTCTGGCTCTGGGCATTCGGATATGTATTGCAGGACCTGACCGGAAACAAGAAACTCATTCCCGTCTATATCTACGGCGGCCTCGTTGGAGCAGTTGTTTATATCACGGCCTATTACCTGATACCACGACTGCAGCCAGGACTTGAAACCGCCAGTTTTTTGGGCGCCAATGCATCTGTGATGGCCATAGCCATCGCCACGACTACGGTTTCGCCTGATTATCGCCTCTTTCCCATGATCAATGGGGGCATTCCGCTCTGGATTATGACCACGGCTTTTGTGATCGTTGACATCGCAACCATCGACAACCAGGATCCGGCGCTTTACCTGGCTCATATAGCCGGCGGGGGTTTGGGATTTTTATTTATTTACCAGATGCGAAAGGGAAATGACTGGAGTATTTGGATGAACAATTTCTTTGACTGGGTCAACAATCTTTTCAACCCAAACAAAAAAGAAATCGAACGGAGGGCAAAGGATGAGTTTTTTTACAAGGTGCATGGGGCCAATCCTTACAAAAGGATTCCAAATGTCACCGAAAAACGCATCAATGAGATACTGGACAAGATAAATGAGAATGGCTACCATTTTCTGACAGACGAAGAAAAAGACATTCTCCGCCGCGCCTCCACAGACGAAAATCCCGACGAGAAATAAAAATCTTGCCTTATTTTTAGGCATGGCCCGTTTCGTAAGAAAAGTCACCCGCAACATTTTTATTGCTGCCCATATAGTCACCGTCCTGATTTTCGCAGCGGCCTGTTGCACCTCATTTCTCCACCCGAGCAAATATTGGTTTATCGCGATTCTCGGAATTGGATTCCCCTTTCTCGTCGCGGCACTTGTCTTTTTCCTTTTTTTCTGGTGGTTTTTCAAGTCAAAATGGGCATTTCTGTCGCTGGCCGCCATCATCCTGGGATGGTTTCAGATCAGCGTTCTCTTTGCGTTTCATCCTTTTGCAAGCAAGTCAGATAAAAAAGAAGAAGGTTCACTCCGTGTGATGCAGTGGAATATTTCGCGGCTCGACCAGATGAATAAAACGCGGCCTGGCGGCAGCTTTCGCTCACAAATTCTTGAAACCGTCAGAAAACATGACGCCGATGTGCTTTGTTTCCAGGAATTTCTTGAATCCAATAATGCGCGGGAGCTGGAAGAAAACATCCCCTATTTTGTAAACGAACTCAAGTATCCCTACCATTATTTTGCGCGCGATCACCGTCGATGGGACGGAGTGTATGAGCATGGAGTGATTATTTTTTCACGTTTCCCGATTCTTGATACCCTGCGTCTGAGATATTCCGGTCCGGATTCTCTGAAGGCATCTGAAAGCCTCATACATACAGACATTGATTTTCGTGGTCAGCGCGTGCGCATCTTCACCACCCATATGCAGTCGCTCCTTTTTGGAGGAGAAGATTATTATAAACTCAAAAGCATTGCCACCGCAGAAGACAGTGCCGTAGAGAAATCCAAAAGCATTATAAAAAAATTCAGAAGGGCATACGGCCTCCGCAGTTCGCAGGCAGAACTGGTGAGACGAGAACTCGACAGTAGTCCCTATCCCGAAATTCTTTGCGGTGACTTCAACGATGTGCCTAATTCGTTCTGTTACTTCAAAGTAAAAGGCGACCGCCAGGATGCATTTCTGCGTGAAGGATTCGGACTGGGAAGAAGTTTCGCATCTCTTTCGCCCACGCTTAGAATCGACTATATTTTTGCTGATAAGAAATTTGAAGTTTTGCAATGCAGAAAATTTAAACTGCCCTACTCCGACCACTATCCAATTGTGGCGGATTTCCTTCTAAGCAAGTAGGCCCCCCAATCTGCTAATCTACTCATTTACTCATCTGCTAATTTTCTTCCCTATCCTTATCTTTGCCCTTATGTCTCTAAAATTTCACAATTCATACACAAGGAAGAAAGAAGTATTTGAGCCGCTTACCGCGGGCCATGTGGGCATGTATGTTTGCGGACCTACTGTGAGCGGTGAAAGTCACCTTGGACATGCCAGACCATACATTACGTTTGACGTTGTATACCGCTACCTGATGTACCTGGGATATAAAGTACGTTATGTAAGGAATATCACCGATGCCGGACATTTTGAAGAGGAAGGCAGGGAGGCTGAAGATAAAATCGCAAAAAAATCTGTGATTGAAAAGCTAGAACCAATGGAGCTGGTGCAGAAATACACCAATCTCTACCATTGGGCAATGTTGCAGCTGAACAATCTGGAACCAAGTATTGAACCCACCGCAACAGGCCATATCATAGAACAGATAGAAATGATCAAACAGATCATTGCAGAAGGATACGCATATGAGGTAAACGGCTCCGTTTATTTTGACGTGAAAAAATACGCCGACGAATATCCGTACGGAAAACTGAGCGGAAGAGTAATGGAAGACCTGCTGGAAAATACCAGGGAGCTGGAAGGCCAGGAAGAAAAAAGACTCAGCGCAGACTTTGCCTTGTGGAAAGCTGCACCACCTGAACATATTCAGCGATGGGCCAGTCCATGGGGTGATGGATTTCCCGGATGGCATATTGAGTGCTCGGCCATGGCAACAAAATATCTTGGTAAGCAGTTTGACATACACGGCGGCGGAATGGATCTTCTTTTCCCCCATCACGAAAGTGAAATTGCGCAGAGTACCATCTGCAACAAACACGTGCCCGCGAAGTACTGGCTGCACAACAATATGATCACCATCAACGGACGTAAGATGGGCAAGAGCTACAACAATCAGATCAGGCTGACTGAAATGTTTAGCGGCGGGCATCCCATGCTGGAGAAAGGTTATCACCCGATGACGATCCGTTTCTTTATTCTTCAGACGCATTACAGAAGCACACTTGATTTCAGCAACGAGGCATTGCAGGCAGCAGAAAAGGGCTTGAAGAGACTCTGGGAAGCCTATGAGGTGTTGAAAAAAATGCCGGTACACGACGCAGAAAGCGCGGGAGATCCTGAGCTCGATAAAAAGGTCGAAACACTCCTGGGGGAATTTGATGAATTCATGAATGATGATCTCAGCACCGCAAAAGTGCTGGCAAATATGTTTGAACTGGTGCCCGTAATCAATTCTATAAAAGACGGACATATCCAGGCGAAGGCCATGAGTAAAAAAACGCTGGAGCTTTTCAAATCAAAAATGTCTGTTTACCTCGAGGAAGTACTGGGATTGAAAAATGAAATGCAACAGGATGATGGCAAGCTGAACGGAGTTCTTGAGCTGCTCGCAGAAATCCGGAAAGAAGTGAAGTCGAAAAAAGATTATGCCACTTCAGACAAAATCCGGAATCAACTACACCGCATGGGCATCATCATGAAGGATGAGAAGGACGGAAATATCAGCATATCATTTGAATAAATTTTCATGACCCCTTACCAGGCACACCTTTTCAAAGACAAGAAGTTCAGCAAACTGATTCAGGAACAGGAAGCGCTCACAATAAAACCGAAGAAAAAAGTGTATCTGCACCTCTGCGGCTCTATTATGAGTCAGCAGCTTTCTACAAAGGTGGCTGATGTGATATGGAAAAGGTTTCTGGCTCTTTTTCCCGAAAACGAGCCCACTCCCGAAGAAATCGTCAACATGCCTTTTGCAACCCTCAGGGCAATCGGGCTTTCCAACGCCAAGGTGGGATATATTCAAAACGTAGCACGATTTGCAATGGATCAGGGTATGGAATGGCGTCAGATGAAAAAAATGAGCGACGAAGAGGTAACCAACCACCTGATTCAGATAAAAGGTGTTGGCAGGTGGACCACAGAAATGCTGCTCATGTTTGCGCTCGGCAGAGAGGATGTCTTTGCGGTTGACGACCTCGGCATTCAAAACGCCATGATCAAGCTCTACAAGCTCGATAGTGCCGACAAAAAATCCCTGAAAGAGAAAATGCTCACCATCTCCAAAAAATGGAGCCCCTACCGCACATACGCCTGTATGCATCTCTGGCGGTGGAAGGACAATAGTCCGGAAAAATAGCCGGAGGCATCCTTTTGCAGTGATTCCCCGTACAGATGATTATTCTTCATCAAAACCGAGTATCATGTTTGCCTGCAAAAAATCCGGATATATTCTATCCGCCACAATCGCCATTGTCGCCCTCTGTGCATGTAATAAAACCCACGACCCGTCGCCGGTACCCGCAACATCCGTCAAAAAATGGGATGTGGTATTAAACGCAAAATTTGAAAACCCTGCTCCTGCGGGTCGGACCGAAACAGGGACCGCCACCCTTGAGCTGTTTTCTGATAATAAGATAACGTTTACGATTGGGGTAACTGGACTTGCGGGGGGAGACAACCTGACCTCATCTCATATCCATTGGGGCGATCCGCTTACCAACGGCCCGATTGTACTCAATTTCAACAAAACATATACAAACAACGCGATAACGGGAGAGGCCACTATTTCAAAAGGTCTTGCCGACTCGCTGGTGGCCGGCAACTCCTATGTAAACGTTCACAGCAGTAACTTTCCCGGTGGTCTGCTGAGAGGACAACTCAATAATCCTGTCGATTTCGCCATAGATGTTCCATTGTCAGGTGCAAACGAAGTGCCTGCCGTAACCACCACCGCCACAGGCCTGGCGTTGTTGCGTCTTACTGCGGATAAAAATCTTTACAGCAGAGTTACAGTAACTAATATTGAAGCGAATGACACTGCCACAGTTGCACATATTCATCCGGGAGCAGCTGGTGCAAATGGCGGTGTGCTGCAGGGATTGTGCGCAAGCAAAGATGACTTTGGCATCATCAAGATAACATTGCTGGATGACGCAAAAGTCACGGCCTTGAAAACAGCGGCGCTCTATGTGAATGCCCACTCCAAATTAAGGGCAGCGGGCATTGTAAGAGGTCAGATAAGATAGGAAAGATTGCTAGCCTATACGTAACCGGCATTGCTGTTAATAAAGTTTACCAGCGATGCCGAGTTTTTCAGTTTCAGCTTTTTGAGAATATTGTGACGGTGTACTTCAACGGTCTTGAGTGATATATCAAGTTTGGATGCAATTTCTTTGGATGACATTCCTTCCCTGATATGATTGATGATCTGAATTTCGCGCTCTGTTAATGTATTGATACTTGGTGTATCCTGATTTTCATCGAGCAACTGTTCAGACAAAATCGTTTTGATTTCGTCGCATACATATTTGTTTCCTCTGTGCACTTCCATGATCGCCTTGAACATTTCTTCGCGTGAAGAATTTTTGGTCACATATCCCTTTGCGCCGACCTGAAGCATTTTCTTGGCATACGCAGGTTGCGAGTGCATTGACACACCGATGATTTTTGTGCCGGGAGATACCTTGCGGATTCTTTCTGTTGCTTCAAATCCGCTGATAGGAGACATGTTGATATCCATTAGCACGATATGCGGTCGCTTTTGTTTTGCGACCTCCACGGCTTCTTCGGAATCGCCGCATTCTGCCACTACCTGAAATCTTGGATCACTGTTCAGGATATATGTCCACGTTTCTCTGATCAGCTTATGATCGTCGGCGATGAGTATATTTATTTTTTCCATAATTGAGAGTTTACTTACTTGTGATGAATCGGTACCTGTACTAATAATTTGCAACCTTTACCTGGAGATGCAGTAATGGTAACGCGGCCATTGAAGAGGTTAGCGCGGCTTTCGATGTTTGAAAGTCCTACCCCTTTTTTGAACTGCACTTTTGCTAATTCGAAGCCTTTGCCGTTGTCGGTGATGGAAAGCTGGATGTGTTTTTCGTCCATAACTAAGTTAATCAATAATTCGGTGGCTTCCGCATGTTTCAAAACATTATTTACCTGCTCCTGAATGATTCTAAACAGCATCAATTTTTGCTTGTCGCTTATTACGCTCTCCAATTCGCCGGAGGTGTGGAACCGTACTTTCAGTGTTTTAACCGTCATTCTCAAAGGTTCCACCAGGTCGTTTATCGAATCAATCAGTCCCAGATCCTTTACGCTCGGCGGTACGAGTGCGCGTGAAATATTTCTGATTTCGTTTATCGCGTTAAAGATGCTGTCCGCGCTTCTCTTGATCAGTTCATTCCGTTGCTTTGCATCCGTCTTTGCGAGTTCGAGATAGAGTTTTGCGGTTGACAAAATCTGGTTTACGTTATCATGCAGTTCTTTGCCGATTTCTGCACGTTCCTTTTCCTGCGCATCTACTACTGCCTGTGCAATGATTTTCTGTTTATCAATTTCCTGCTTGAGCACTTTGCGTTCGAGCTTCTTCCTTTCTGTGATGTCCTGCATGGAACCTACAAATCTTGTAGGCTCACCATTGGCGTCATAAACCACAAAAGACCTGTCTATTATAAAGGCGTATTTACCGTCACCGCGCTGGAAACGGTATTCTGCATAAATGATTTCCTTCTGATGCTCCTTGATGGCATCATCGAATTTTCTTACCACGCGCTCGCGGTCATCGGGGTGCAGCTTGCTCTCCCAAAAACCATGGCGGTGAATATCGGTGTCATTTGGATAGTCGAACAGTGTATAAAAACTTTCACCCCAATAGAGCACGTTGTTTTTTACGTCAAAATCCCAGATAGCATCGTTGGTGGCTTTTGTTGCGAGGAGGTATCGTTCGTTGCTGAGATTGATTCTTTTCTCTGCATTTTTATTTTCGATGATGATTCCAATCAGCGATGCAGCTCTTTCGAGTATTTCTATCTGTCCCGGCGTGGGAGCCTGCAGCGTCTTATAATAACAGGCAAAAGACCCAAGTACTCTGTTTGATGAAGTGATGATGGGAAATGACCAGCAGGCCTGTAACCCATATTGAGTTGCCAATGGCCGGTAGTCGTCCCATAGCGGATCGGTCAGTATATCAGTTACAATGACCGACTTCTGAAGGAACATGGCGGTTCCGCATGAGCCTGCCCTGGGTCCAATTTCGAGTCCGTTCACTCTTTGGATAAACTTTTCAGGAAGGCTTTTTGCAGCCAGATGTTTTACTCTGAATCTGCTGTCGTCGAGCAGCAATACAGAGCACATCATGCCCGGGTTGATCCTTTCCATTCCTTCCAGGAAATATTCGGCTGTTTCCTGCAGACTGATAGCGGCGTTTACATTCAAGCCCAGCACCTCACGCTCCAGTTCCAGCAACATTTCCTGTTTTTTTCTTGCAGTGATGTCTTTGAAATAAACAAAAAGGCCTTGTTGCGACGGGTATGCATTTATATCGTAATAGACACCCAGTTTTTCGATGTACAATTCAATATTGGTCACCGATTTTTCGCGAATGGTCTTTTGATACTCAGAGAAAGCAACCGTGCGTTTCAGCAATGGCAGGGCTTTCCAGATGTTTTTGCCGAGTACGTCGAGGTCTTTTACACCGGTGAGACGTTCTGCAATCGGGTTCCACCATAGTACATGAGAATTATAATCGAGCGCAATAAATCCGTCGGTAATGCTGTTCAGGATATTGGTGATGTGCTCGGAATATCCCTGCAATTTTTGTTCAGACTGTTTGCGATCGGTGATATCACGAAAGTTCACAATGAGCCCTCTGATCACCGGATCCTGCAGCCTGTTGATGCCTTTGGCCTCCACCCATATCCATTCACCTTGTTTGTTTTTAACCCGCATGTCTGCCATCACGTGCTGTGAGGGATTTGACAATAGCTCATTGAAAACTTTCAGTGCATCTGCTGCATCTGCCGGATGAATCAGGTCGATGGCGGTTTTATGCGTAAGATCATCTTCGGAATATCCGAGGATGGTTGTAACCGAAGGAGTGATGTATTGTATTTTGAGATCTTTGTCGAGCACATGAATGATATCGAGAGAGCTCTGAAAAAGTGATCTGTATTTGAGTTCACTTTCCAGTTGTTTTCTCTCTGCTTCTTTTCTTTCCAGTGCTCCGGAAAGGTTGGAGGCAAAAGCTTTCAGTATATCTGTTTCAATGCCGGTCCAGACCCTTTCGTAGCTGCATTGATCAAATCCTACAAAACCCCAGAAATTGTTCTGTACAAAAATCGGGACGATGTTCAGGGTTTTGATGTCTTGCTCAAGCATGTGTTTGAGCAGTTCCTTTCGCTTTGCATTTTTCAAAGAAATCTGGCTTGGCTGTCCTTCTCTGATGTTGCCAAAAATTTCGGGGTAGTCTATTTCCGCAAAGTATTGCAATTCGGGATTGTCGATCTGAGCCGAGTAGGCACCAGAGTTCCATTCCTGCACCTGACGGTAAAAATGTTTTGCTTCTGACTCGCGGTAGTGATGTTGAAAAATATAGGCGCGGTCAACTTTTACTGCCTGTCCGATGATCTGCAGACTTTTGCTGATACCGGTATCGAACACCGATTCGGTGAGCAATTCATTGGCAGCAAGTGCTGAGGCGGCGAGCAGAATATCTTTTTGAATAAGTTGTGATTCTGAAAGCTTTCGCTGTGTGATGTCCTGAATGGCGCCGATACTGCGGTACGGGTTGCCTTCATGATCATAAAATATATATGCCTGGTTGTGGATGTATTTGTAGGCTCCGTCTTTGCAGCGAAGTCTGAACTCATCACTCCAGAGTTTTGCTTTTTTTGAGAATGCAGACGTGAGTTTTGAAACTACGGAGAGGCGGTCTTCTGGATGAAGTCGCTCTATAAACCATTTTGCATTTTGTCCGCTGATATCGTCTTCTCCGTATCCGAATCTTTCGGCGAATTCCGGGGTGATGAAAGTATAACCGGTGCTGATGTCCAATTCCCAGATGGTATCACTGGCTGCTTTTGTGGCCAGTTCGAAACGTTCTTTGGATTGAAAAAGTTCTTCTTCCTTGGTTACCAGGAGTTGTTCAGCTTCCTTTAGAGCTGTGAGATCACTGGTAATTGCCAGAATAGATTCTACTTCTCCATTGCCATCCAGTTCCGGTGCGATGGTGACGAGCACTTTAATCTGTGCTCCCGACTTTCTCTGTATATCCATGGCAAGTGTCTGGATAGTTTTGAAGCGAAAAGTTTTCTTTGCCGCTTTCATAAACTGCTGGAGGGGTGGTCCGGTGAAACCCATTTCCTCTGGAGTTTTACCCAAAGTTATTTCCGCAGGCGGACCGAATAGCCTGGTGAATGTTTTGTTGCAGAATGTATAACGGAAATTTTTATCAAGTCTTTGAATGACTGTAGGCGCGTTTTCTGTGAGGTTTCGGAAACGCTGCTCATTTTCGCGGAGCGCATTCTCCATTTTTTGCCTGCTGGTGTCGTCACTCACGTAGATAACAAGACCATTGATATGATCATTCTCCATCAGATTATGTCCGCGGAGAGAGCACCATATCCAGCTATTGTCATCTTTCCTCAGCCTTGCAACCACCATGGGGTGTTTGGGCTTTTTCTCCACCTCATCTGTAAAGGCCGTCAATACAAACGGCTGATCTTCGGGATGCACAAAGGAAATTGCATTGTGACCAATCAGGCTTTCTGGCTTGTGGCCAAGAATATTTGAAATGGAAGCAGCGGCATAGGTGATGTTGGCACCGGCATCTGTCAACAGGATGCCGTCCATTGAATCACTGATAAGTGTTTTGTAGAAAAGTTCACTTTTTTGGAGTGCCTCCTCTGCAAGCTGCCTTTGTTCTTCTGCGATCTTGCTTTCGTTTATATCTGCGATTGAACCTATATAACCCAAAAAAGTTCCGTCTGTAAGAAATCTGGGAACGGCATGGTCCATGACCCAGTGGTATCCGTCTGAGTGATGCTTCAACCGGTAGATCATCCGGATCGGTTTTCTAACATCGAATGCTGAGCGGTATTCGGTCACCGCGATGCTCATGTCTTCGGGGTGCACCACTTTAAACCAGGCATCATCCATCGTCTCCACTTCTTTCATCCCGGTAAAGTCAGCCCAATATTTATTTACATAAGTTGTTTTGTCGTCTTTGTCGCTGATCCATATCATCACAGGCGCGGTATCTGCCATCATGCGAAAACGTTGTTCGCTTTCTCTCAGCTGCTGTGTGTTTCGTTCATTCTCCGATATGTCCTTGGCAATTGTGACGAAGCCTGTTGTCTGGCCGTTTTCATCTTTTACCTGCGTGGTGGTAGAAATCAGTGTGACCAGCTCACCGCGTTTGTTGACTACTGACACCTCACCTTTCCAATAACCTTTGGTGAAAATGGCTTCCATCCATGCCTGCCTGTTGGAGTTGTGGTATATAAACTTCAGGTAGTGGTGGATTTTTCTGCCGATCATTTCTGCTGCAGTATATCCGTAGATATGTTCAGCTGCATGATTCCAGCTCACCACGTTCATGTCGAGGTCCTGACTTGTGATGATATCAGACACGGATTCCATCAGTCCGGCCAGGTATCTCTGCCTTTCGTTGCTGGCAACGTTGGCTTTTATCACTCCTTCTACTTCGGTTCCGTTCCAGTTTAGCGTTACGGGTCCAGCATCCTTCATCTGGATCCTGGTTACCTTCCATTTTATCTGGCGTCCAAAATGTGCGCTGTCTAAGGTTTCCGTTTCGGCTTCAAAAGTATGGAGACTGAGATCCTGGAGTTTTCTGGAGTTTTCGAGTTCGGGGAAATGGAGAGAAATAGAGGTACCTCTTAGTGTTTCTGTGTCGCTCTCGAGCAGTTCGCCAAGAAAATCATTGGCACACAGAATAGTCCCATTTGCATCTGTTTGAGCAAAATACACCTTTTGAAGGGGTTGGTTAGTCGCAGGCTGGGATTTTTGTGAGGTACTAATCATATATTAACCGGTTAAGCATGCCAAAATCCTACCTGTCTGTTAACATTCACCAATTAAAGTATACCCTGACGATTTTGTCAATGTATTTCAATATAACGCAAAAAAGACGCCTGATAATCAGCGTCTTTTCAGAAATTTTTATACTTAAGTGTTAACACCTATCTGGTACCGGCAGTTGTACTATTTTTCCATTTGCTTAGGGTATTACAGCCTGAAAAACTGTCGTCGATCATGATGTAATAGCTTGGGATTTTGGCATCGAACCATTTTTCCAGCGCGTCGCCTTTTTTCTCTTCAAGGGCTCTAAGCGAGATACGGTTGTAGTCGTCACGGAGATTTTCTCTGTGCGGCTCTGTTTTGGACTTCAGAAATGCCACGCGGACACCTTTTTTACCTCTTTCGTCGGTAAAACTCACCGGCTGGGAATATTCACCCGCTTTCAGGCTTGGCAGAAGGGTCACCAGGTCTTTGTCGAGCTGGTCAATGGTACAATAAGTGCCATTTGCGCACTGTACCATTCCGGCTGTATATTTTGAAGATTCGTCTTCTGAGTATCTGAGAACGGCTTCGCCGAAAGGCATGGTGCCTGCCAGTAATTTGGCTCTGATTGAATCAAGTCTGCTGACGCTGATCTTGATTTCGTCATCGGTGATTGGTGGTATTTTCAGAATATGTCTCACTGTGGCATCGTCGCCGGCGCGACTAACCATCTGTATGATATGGTATCCGAATTTGGATTTGATTACTGGTGAAATCTGGCCTTCTTTGAGTCGGAACGCGGCCTGCAGAAAGGTAGGATCCCAGGTTTTTTCAGTACGGTTTAACTGGTAAATACCACCGGTGTTTTTGCTGCCCGGATCATCAGTATAAAGGCTGGCGAGGGTTTCGAACTTTCTTTCTCCGGCTTCAACCTGTCTTTTATAATCAGCCAGTTCGTCGAGTGCGTTTTTCTCCAGGTCGCGGCTTGCTTTTGGGTAAAGCACGATCTGGCCAATTTCAACTTCGCTTTCGTAGAATGCGAGGCTGTCTTTCGGTATTTTATCAAAATAGGCTTTGACTTCTGTTGGAGTGATTTTCACGCCTTCAACAATCTTGTTTCTCATCAGTTCGGCGAGTTTGCTGTCTTTGATGGGATTGCGAAAATCTTCCTTGATCTGGTAGACGGTGCGGCCGGCAATCTGCTCGAGCGCATCTTTTGATCCATATACCTGGATAAACTGACGGACTCTGTTGTCGAGCATGGCTTCCAGCTCATCGTCGCTCACCTGGAGTGAATCCTTTTCTGCCTGCACGATGAGTGCTTTCATGGCAAGGGCCTGTTCCATAACGAGGCACTCGGCGTTGTCCGGTACCGGTTCGTTTTTGCGTTGTCTGTCGAGAATTTCGTTGAAAACATCTGATCTGAGGATCACTTTGTCACCCACTATGGCAACGATCTTATCGGCAATCACGCGCTGAGACTGTGCAGAAGATGCAAAACACAGTGCAGCGATAACAAGAAAACATAGTTGCTTCATACCTGAAATTCCGGTTTGTTCAAATGTATCCACTAGTTAGTGAATAAGCCGGACCGGGCCGGCTTTTAACAAATATATATGCTCTGTTTAGAGTGTGCGTTTTACTTCTTCTTCTTCGAATGCTTCTACGATATCGCCCACTTTGAGGTCGTTGAAACTCTTCACAGTCAGACCGCATTCCATTCCTGACGCTACGTCTTTGACATCGTCTTTGAAGCGTTTGAGACTTCCAAGTTCCGCCGATCCGCCTTCTCCTCTCGGGAATTCCACGATACCATCGCGGATAATCCTGATTTTGGCGTTTCTGGCGATTTTTCCGTCGAGTACAAAACATCCTGCAACGGTGGCCTTGTCGAATTTGTAGACTTCGCGAACTTCCACGTTTGCAACAATCTTCTCCTGAATTTTAGGTTCAAGCATCCCTTCCATCGCGCTCTTGATCTCTTCGATGGCGTTGTAGATAATCGAATAGGTCTTGATCTGTACGCCTTCGTTTTCGGCAAGTCTGGATGCCTGGATTGAAGGGCGGACGTTGAAACCAACGATGACCGCGTCGGAGGCTGTTGCCAGGAGTACGTCACTTTCGGTGATTGCACCCACGGCTTTGTGTACAACGCTGACTGCGATTTCTTCGGTTGACAGTTTCTGCAGGGAGTCACTGAGGGCTTCCACAGAACCATCCACGTCACCTTTGATGATGAGGTTAAGCTGTTTGAAGTTTCCGAGGGCGAGCCTTCTTCCAATTTCGTCGAGTGTG
>JACMLD010000068.1 GCA_014379785.1 Chitinophagaceae bacterium | reverse complement strand
GCGGTATATGGTATGGCCACATAGTTGACGGTCGCCATCGCGCTGTTTTCGCTGTTCAGTTTTTCTACCATCCATTTTGGATAGTATACGGAACCTGACAGGAGTGATGCATATTTTTCCTGCATGCGGTTCTTCACCAGGGCGGGCAGATATATATTATTGAAGTTTGCCGTCATTTCGCTGTTCTTCTCTTTGCGAAGGTTGGCAATGGCAGTCCTTGCAGCATTGGCATCGAACACGCCTTGTTCGTTTGAAAAGTTGCGGGCGAAATCCTGCGGAGGGTTTTTTCCAAAAAGATAGTCGTCGAGTTCCTTTGGTGAAACGGCTATTCCCAGTTTTTCAGCCTGTTCTTCTACGCTGTTCTCTGTTACGATTTGATTCCATACCTGGTCGCGGATATTCTGGCGCATCATATCATTGACAGGGTAGCCCATCTGCTGATACTGATCCTCCATTGCTTTGATCTGCTTTTCGTACTCGGCAGCTTCCACATCATTTCCGTTTACGACGCCGACTGTTGTGCCGCTTGCACCTCCGTTAGAACCCTTTCCATAATCCATTAAAAGGAAGCCGATGAGAGCGAGACCAATAATGATAGAGATTGCCCAGGTAGCTTTATCCCGGATAGTCTGAATAATTGACATAATAAAACTTTGTTATGTACGGGTTTAATTAGCCGAAAAAATCGGGAGGCAAAAATAGGGGAATTTAGATTATCAACAAATTGTGGAAAAACGACGGAACCTGCTTTGTTACTGTATTCCATGAATATGGGATAAGAAAAACCATTGTGTCTGGAAATTTGTTGATACCTGCGGTAAGAAGCGTGACAAATTTTATGTGGAAATCGGTGAATTAATGTGGGAAACCGGGAAATTATATCTTGATAACCCGTTGGAAGTTGGCGGGCAATTCATTTCGGGCGGATATGGCCTCTGAGTGGTGTGGATAGAGGGGAGTTTATGCCTGTTCCACACAACATTTTTTCGGAGAATTGTTTTACAGTGTCAAAATCATCCACAGCTCTTAATAAGCCGTCTTAAACTGCGACAGGCCTGCATTGAATAATGTTGGATATTTGTGGATTGATGTTGATAAGTGATGAATTACGATATTACCAAATGGTTTTGAATTTGTTTATCCCCTAATTCACAGCTATAGTAATAATAGATTTATTTAAAAATATAGTATTATATGTTTATTAGTGAAGTGAATATACCTGTAGCAAAAGAAAAAATTGATAAGGTTGGATATATGGATATTGAGGTGGATGCAAATCTTGATCTTTTTGCGGAAATCGAGAGATTGAAAAAAGAAAAAAATGCAATTATCCTGGCGCACTATTATCAGGAGCCGGACATCCAGGATGTGGCGGATTATATCGGGGATAGTCTTGGCCTCGCGCAAAAGGCCGAAAAGACGGAGGCTGACATCATTGTTTTTGCCGGGGTGCATTTTATGGCGGAAACCGCTAAGATTTTGAATCCTTCCAAAAAAGTTTTGTTGCCTGATTTAAAAGCGGGCTGTTCACTGGCTGACAGTGCGCCGCCTGAGCTTTTCAAAAAATTCAAGGCTGAGCACCCGGACCATATTGTAATTTCTTATATCAATTGCAGTGCGGGGATCAAGGCGTTGAGCGATATCATCTGCACCAGCAGCAATGCAGAAAAAATTGTAGAAAGTCTGCCTCCGGGCCAGAAAATCATTTTTGCGCCTGATAAGAACCTGGGAGCATACCTGGTTAAGAAAACCGGTCGCGATATGGTTTTGTGGAATGGGGCCTGTATGGTCCATGAGATTTTTAGCCTCGAAAAGATTTCGAGATTGAAAATCCGTCACCCGAAAGCGAAATTGATCGCCCACCCGGAATGCGAGGAGCCTGTTCTGCGTCTGGCAGACCATATAGGGTCCACTACGGGACTATTGAAGTTTACGGAGACCGATGTCTCAACGGAGTATATCGTGGCAACAGAGACCGGAATACTGCATCAGATGCAAAAGGCTTCCCCACACAAAACATTCATTCCAGCTCCTCCGAACAATAGTTGCGCCTGCAATGATTGTCCGCATATGAAACTCAATACGCTCGAAAAGCTGTATTTGTGCATGGAATATGAGTTACCGGAAATAATCATGGACGAAGAACTACGGCTGGCCGCCAGGAAACCCATTGAGCGTATGTTGGAGATCAGTCGCCAGTACGGCTTATAAAAAATTGATATTCAATTTATTATCTTCCCATAAATACCATCAGTATCTGCACATCTGATGGGTTTACACCGCTAATTCTGCTCGCTTGTCCGAGCGTTCTAGGTTTTACTTTTTTAAATTTTTGGAGTGCTTCGTTTGACAACGCTGAAACACGGTCATAGTTGAATGCGTCCGGGATAATCAGATCTTCCAGTTGACTCATCCTGGTTACCAGTTCCTTCTCTTTTTCGATATACACATCGTATTTCACCTGTATTTCTGCCTGCAACAGGGTATCTGTATCGTAATGCTGCATCTTCGCATTCAGTTCGGGGATAGACTGCATCATCTGCTGCAATGAAATATTTGGTCGGAGCAGGATCTGTACGGCTTTTTGTTTTTGGGTCAATGCAGCAGAGTTTTGTTCTGCCAGTAAGGATTGCGCCTGTCCGGGGTCAATAGAGCTTTCTTTCAGTATGTTTTTAATTTCTGAGACACCGTTTCTTTTGCTGATTACCTTTTCCATTCTTTCCTGTGAGGCGAGTCCGAGTTTAAAACTGGTTTCCGTAAGTCGTAGATCGGCATTGTCCTGTCTGAGCAGTGTTCGGAATTCTGCACGGGATGTAAACATCCGGTAAGGTTCTTCAGTTCCTTTGCTGATGAGGTCGTCGATCAGTACGCCGATATAAGCTTCGCTTCTTTTCAAAATGAATGGCTCGAGCGATCTGACTTTCTGGTGGGCGTTTATTCCGGCCATCAGACCCTGGCATGCTGCTTCTTCATATCCGGTGGTCCCATTTATCTGTCCGGCGAAGAAAAGATTCTGAATATTTTTCGTTTCGAGGGAATAATTCAATTGGGTTGGCGGAAAGAAATCGTATTCAATGGCATAGCCCGGACGGAACATACGCACATTTTCAAATCCGGTAATGGTTTGTAAGGCAGCATGTTGGACGTCTTCCGGTAAAGATGTTGAGAAACCATTCACATAGATTTCCACAGTGTTCCATCCTTCCGGCTCAACAAAAATCTGGTGACGGTCGCGGTCAGCAAACCGGTTTATTTTATCTTCTATACTTGGACAGTACCTGGGTCCTGTACCACCTATCCGGCCGGTAAACATGGGACTTCGATCAAAACCCGTCTTCAGAAGTTCATGAGTTTTTTCGTTGGTGTAACTGATCCAGCAACTTCTCTGGCTGCCGGCAGCTGTTCGTTCAATATCCAAATAGGAAAAGCCGACGATGTCTTCATCGCCTTTCTGTTCTTCCATTTTAGAATAGTCGAGTGATCGGCCATCAATCCTGGGTGGCGTTCCGGTTTTCAGGCGATCGCTTTCGAAGCCCAGTTCAACGAGTTGTTCAGTTATACCTGTAGAGGCTTTCTCTCCCACCCGGCCCCCGCCAAAATTCTTTTCTCCTATATGAATGACGCCGTTCAGAAATGTTCCGCTTGTAATAACTACTGCGCTGGATTCAATTTTATGTCCAAGACCTGTTTCTACCCCCGCAGCCTTTCCGTTCTTTATGATGATACTTTTCACCATATCCTGATAGAAATCAATGTTTGCCGTGTTTTCCAGCATTTCCCGCCATTTTGCTGCAAACAACATACGGTCGTTTTGTGTTCGGGGACTCCACATAGCCGGACCCTTTGATTTATTCAACATTCGGAACTGAATGGTGCTGAGGTCCGAAACAATTCCTGAATATCCGCCCAGGGCGTCGATTTCCCTCACAATCTGGCCTTTTGCTATTCCACCCATGGCCGGATTGCAACTCATTTGGGCGATGGTTTGCATATTCATGGTGATAAGCAAGACTTTCGAACCCAAGTTTGCAGCAGCTGCCGCGGCTTCACATCCGGCGTGGCCGGCACCCGCCACTATTACATCGTATTTTGGAAACATGTGGCAAAAATACAGTTATTCGGTTTAGGAGGGGATCGCTTCGTTATCGTGGAATCAACCGTGGTTGCCTGGTTGATTTGTTAGTTTGTTGACTGGTTGATTTGTTCTGCCGAGATCTGG
>JACMLD010000067.1 GCA_014379785.1 Chitinophagaceae bacterium | reverse complement strand
TTATTCAGCGAATGCACGCCCGCTTTTTGATACCGGCAAAGTGGTAAACATCAGAGAAAAACTGGTTGAGCTCGCAATGCAGAATCCTGAGTATGAAATAGCGGACCGGAGAATTGCCATAGCACATTATCAGCTTGCAAAAGCAAAGGGTGCATGGCTCGGACAAGTCATATTTCAGGCGAACTTTAATGAGTATTCGATCAAACCATCAGGTTCAACACTTGGAGCTGCGAATCTCTTTCCCCGGTACAACGTGGGAATCAGTCTGCCACTCGACCTCGTCACCAACAAAGGAAACGAAGTAAAAATTGCCAGGCAAAATCTGGGAATGATGCAGGCAGAAAAAAATCAGCGTTTCCGCACGATCAAAGGAGATGTGCTGAAAAAATATGAAGCCTACCTGCTCCACAAGCAAAAACTGGATCTGCAGAGTCAGAGTACACTCGATGCCTATTCAGTGTTTCTCGGTGCTGAGAAAGATTATTCCGACGGAATCATCAAGCAGGAAGATTACAACAAGGCCACCAAAGATTATAACGACGAGAAAGCCAAACAGCTTGAACTGATATATAATTTCAACGTAGCAAAGATTGAACTGGAGATTGTGATTGGTGTGCCACTTGAAACAGTCATCACCGCAAAATAGTCAAAGCCAACAATCCCACTGCATGAGAAAGTTTATCCCAGTTATCACCGGACTGCTATTTGTTGCGGTCTGTGTTGTTGCACTTGAATATGTATCACTAAAAAAAACGGAGGGTAATTTTTGCTATCCGCTCGACGATACATTTATTCACATGGCGGTTTCGAAAAACCTTGCGCTGCACGGCATCTGGGGGATCAGTCAGGAAGGATTTGTGTCGACTTCCTCTTCGCCATTGTTTACCGCATTGCTCGCGATATTTTTTAAACTTTTCTCAGTAACTATTTTTGCACCGCTTTTCCTGAGCTGCCTCGGCACTTTGCTGATGGTCATTGCCATGAGCAGAGAACTAAAAAAATATTCAGGACTTACAGTATTCTCAGCGACAGTGTGTATTACAGGCACCCTGTTTCTCGCAGCCATTCCGGCCATGACGCTTCTTGGGATGGAGCATACCTTTCAGATTGCCTTTACATTATTTTTCGTTCACAGTGTGGCGACACTGCTGACTACCAATGAAAAAAAGTTTTTCCTTTCCGCGCTGATCTGGGGTGCGCTGATGGTAGCAACGAGGTATGAAAATGCCTTTGTAATTGCGGCTGCGGCGGGTTTGCTGATGCTGAGAAAAAGATTTTTACATGCTGTTGGCGTGGCTGCTGCCGGACTGGCGCCCATCATTATGTTTGGATTGTATGCAAAAAGTCAGGGTGGCTTTTTTATTCCCAATTCAATCATGATCAAGGCCAACCAAAACCTTGGACAGTTGCTGAACGGAGGTCATTCCATCCTTGAGAACAGCAGCACCATCAGTGGATTGCTCGTCATTTCGATTGTAATAGCCTTGCGAAAATACCAGCTAAAGATCCTGGATCGCGATTTCTGGGTATTGTCGGTCTTTGTATTGTCCGGACTGATGCATGCCGTTTTTGCGTCCTTTGGATGGTTTTACCGCTACGAGGCCTACCTGATTGTGCTCGGTTCTTTTCAATTGCTCAAAATGGGACTTGAATGGTGGCAGGCTAACCGTTGGGTTGGCCTGAAGAGCCAGTGGTTATGGGCCGCCGCAATTTTCATTCTCACATTTAACCTTCCGCTCCGTAGTCTTAATTCAATGAGAAACTCCATCAGGGCCATTCATAATATCTATGATCAACAGTACCAGATGGGTCTGTTTATGAAACAGCACTACGACCAGCAGGTGGTAGCGGCAAATGATATTGGAGCCATCAGCTATTTCGCAGATCTGAAAACGCTTGACCTCTGGGGCCTCGGTAATAATGAAGTAGCGCATGCACGCAAAAACTTTTACTGGAACAATGCATTTCTTCAAAAACTGGTGACGGATAAAAAAGCACGCATTGCTGTTATTTACGATATATGGTTCGACAAAGACCTTCCCAAACCATGGTTTAAAGTCGGCATGTGGCAGATGCCATACAACTATATCTGTGGCGATATCAAAGTGACCTGGTATGCGATGAGTGAAGAAGAAGCGGTAAAACTGCGCGCAAACCTGGGAGCGTTTGAAAAGCAATTGCCTGCTGACGTAACCTTCGAATATTTCAGATAATCATTTCTGCCGGCGAAACATCAGAGTTATTTCACTCAGCAAAAGCAGGATTAGCAAAATCGGCATGACCTCGATCTTGATGCCTGCCTTTGCATACAAAAGTATCGACAACGATACCAAGCCCGCACTAACCAGCAATTGCAGCAAACGCACCGTGGCATGGTGAAATATACCTTTCCGGTCATATAGTGAAGAAATCGATGGACTGAAGGCAAAGGCCAGCAAAAAGCCCATCAAAAAGACAATCCATCGTGGGACAACGACCAGCCGGTTTTCACCGATGATCATTCCTACGATATTTGCGTGAACCTGCACACCA
>JACMLD010000560.1 GCA_014379785.1 Chitinophagaceae bacterium | reverse complement strand
TAGTGGAACAGACCACATCATTTCCTGAAAATGATCGGACAACACTCACCATAAAAACCGCGACTCCAAAAAAACTCACCATCAGAATTCGCAAACCCGCCTGGGCAACTGGAGTACAGGTGAACGTGAATGCCGTAAAATTCAATGCTGCTTTGGATTCCAGCGGCTATCTCATTCTTACCCGCAACTGGAAATCAGGAGACAAAATCGAGCTGCAGTTTCCAATGGAACTTTACACCGAGAGTATGCCCGACAATAAAAATCGGATTGCCATTCTTTATGGGCCCGTTGTGCTCGCCGGTCAGCTCGGCAAAGAAATGCCGGATCCTGTCTATGGCGCACCAGTTTTGCTGACCGACAGCCGAAATGTAAATGATTGGGTTAAAAATGCAGCCCAGCCACTTTCTTTTCACTTAAAAGGTATAGCCAAACCGGCAGATGTATCCCTCCAGCCATTCTACAAAACATACGATCAGCATTACAACGTGTACTGGGATTATTTTACCAACGAAGAATGGATCGCACGCCAGGCGGCGTACCAGGCAGAAAAGGAAAGACAAAGAAAACTGGAAGAAAGAACCATCGATATCATGAGACTTGGTGAAATGCAACCCGAGCGCGATCACAACCTCAAAGCCAGCGAGCAGTCGTACACCGAAAATGCATTCGGAAGGGGCGGTCTCGAAGTGCGAAACGGAGGATTCTTTTCTTTCGAGATGAAAGTGAATCCGGAGGTGGAAAATGTGTTGCTGCTTTCATACCTTGGTGATGATCGCGGTCGCGCGTTCGACATATTCCTCGATGGTGTCAAGATAGGTGAACAGGAATTGAAAGGTGCTGAACCAAGTCGGTTTTTCGACGTGGAGTATCCCATATCAGCTGAGTTGATCAAAGGAAAGACACGCGTAGAAATAAAAATACAGGCTCATCCTAAACGTACAGCAGGAAGAGTATTCTCGCCAAGGATTTTAAAAAAATAAACCGCCGATGTTCAAGATCATAAAGGCATTTTCTGCAACACTGTTTTTTCTTTTATTAAACAATTTGCTTGTCGCACAAGGTATCGACATGTACGCCCAGGCGAGCGAGATGACCGATATCATGGTCAGATACAGGGAAGATCGGGGAAGCCTTGTTCGCTTTTATTCCACCACACTTCCGTTTTCGCAAGGACAGCAATTTTCGCAAGGGCCGCAATACAACTCGCCTGAACGCAGAAAACGTCTGACAGAGCTGATCGACAATTACCAGTCTCAGCTTAAATCAGCCCCCTTCGATAAAATGAATGTCAACGGAAAAGTAGATTATGTGCTCTTCAAAAGAAATATCGATGATGAAAGAAATCAGCTCGAAAAAGAAGAGGAAAGTTACCAGGCAGTGAAGCAATACCTGGGCTTTTCAGACAGAATCTATGAAATGGAAAAACCGCGGAGAAGAGGCGCTGTGGTAAATGGAGAAAAAATTGCAGCCGAGATGAATGATATCCGGAAAGACATCAACAAGGCGATATCCGCACTTGCAAAGGATTCTGCAATGGAGATGAGTAGAGCGGTGCTTGCTTCTTCGTCCGTCAGGGCTTTGCAGGGTGTGCTGAGAAACTATTTTAGTTTCTACAACGGCTATGATCCTATGTTCACCTGGTGGGTGCCAAAAACATATACGGTGTTGGACAGTACCCTCGGTATTTACGCAACGGTTTTAAGAAACAAAGGCAAGGATATGACTGCCAGAAAGCCGGATGCCAGTGGTATCAAAGGCAATCCCATCGGCCGGGAAAAACTGATCACGCAATTGAAGCTTGAGTTCATTCCCTATACTCCGGAAGATCTGGTGGCGATAGCAAACGCGGAATTTGCATGGTGCGATGCTGAATTGCTGAAAGCTTCGAAAGAAATGGGCTTTGGCGATAACTGGAAACAGGCACAGGAAAAAGTAAAGAATTCATACGTGCCGCCGGGCAGTCAGCCCGAAGCGATGTATAAACTTTACCAGGAATCCATTGATTTCTTAAAGAAAAATGATCTTGTAAGCATACCTGCACTTGCCGAAGAAACATGGCGCATGAATATGATGTCCGCAGAAAGGCAACTGGTGAGTCCATTTTTTCTCGGTGGCGAAGCACTCATCATCTCTTATCCAACCAATACCATGGATTATGAGGAAAAGATGATGAGCATGCGTGGCAATAACCCTCATTTCTCCAGGGCCACCGTGCATCATGAACTGATAGCAGGCCATCACCTGCAGCAGTTTATGACCAATCGCAGCAAGACTTACCGCGATTTTTCAACCGCATTCTGGGTCGAAGGTTATGCACTCTACTGGGAAATGATTTTATGGGATAAGAAATTTCCACGGTCGCCAGAAGATCGCATGGGCATGTTGTTCTGGCGTATGCATCGCTGCGCAAGAATTATTTTTTCACTCAACTATCACCTTGGCAGATGGACGCCACAGGAATGCATAGACTTTCTGGTAGACCGCGTTGGACATGAGCGCGCGAATGCCGAAGGGGAAGTCAGGAGATCTTTTGAAGGAGGCTATGGTCCCCTTTATCAGATTGCCTATATGATTGGCGGATTGCAATTGTACAATCTGAAGAAAGAACTCGTAGATTCCGGTAAGCTGACATACAAACAATACCATGATGCCATTTTCAGAGAGAATGCCATGCCAATCGAATTGCTGCGTGTCATTCTCACTGACCAGCCTATAAAACGAGATTTTAAAACAAGCTGGCGATTTTACAACCAGGGGAAAGAACTGACAAAATAAAACGATTTTTGTTTGCAAAATAACCTATCACACATATTCTGCCTGAGCCACCCTCTTTTTGCGGTTCAGCACACTCTCTGATGGAATCCGCGGCAGCAATGCTTTTTCGCGCTGTAATAATTTGTGATAATCCTTTGGATTGATCGGCTTGAGAAATTCATGTGGCCAGCGGGTCAGTTTTGTTTTCAGCCCCATGTCTTT